>JBHLPN010000425.1:0-2591 GCA_048939445.1 Promethearchaeota archaeon
CCACATAAATTAATATAAGTTATAATGATCTTAGAAATTCTAATAATATAAATCTAAGCGAATTCAATTTTTAACTTATATTGAAAATTGATTTCTAATTCTTAATTCTTTGATAATTAAATATCTTAAGTAGATTTACCGAACTATGATAAATATATATAATAATAAAAAAAAAATATATTAGAAATTTATTAATTTATGACGTTTACCTTCTCTGTTTAATATAAGCTACTATTCCAAGTATAAAAAGTCCAGCCTCTACAGTTATATTAAATAAATGTGACATTATCGAAGTTGGATAAGTGTAGCCTAATGTAGCAAATACAATAGTTTCAAGGATAAATGTCAATATAAGTAAAGCTAAAAAATATTCAAATAAAAATTTAATTTCTTCCCATTCCTTTTTGCGAAGCATTAAAATTGCGAAAATAGCAGATACTAAATTAACTCCCCCAAACAGTCTTGGGAGATAGGGGTTTGTCCAACCCTCAGGATTCATAGTCATATCAAATAGAAATATAAGGAGTATCCCAAATATGAACCAAAGAATAGCATCCACTATAAGTACGATTTTTGTAAGTTTTTTAATTTCGGTCATTTTTTTTAATCAACTTTTTATTTAATTTTAAATTAATCTTCGAAGTAACATTATATTATTGGGACGTCTCATATTTAAGTCTTATTATTGATATGATATCGAAAAAAATCATTATATCGAAGAAAAAACCATCTTAAATGTTCAAATATATAAATTAATGAAACGGGCCATCAAAACAAAAAATTAAAAAATTAATACGCTATATTATTATTAAAGAAAGAAAACTGAAACTACCATGTATGAAAAAAATTAATGAATTTTAGAGTGATAATATTTAAAAAATGTCTAAAGAAGAATTCCGTGAAGTTATACCGGATAAGTTAAAAGTGGATGAGAAACAAAAATACACTATAACCTTACCAAATGGAGAAGAAATTATAGTGAAACTGAATGATAAAGAAATAGAAACAATTGAAAACTGGTTTCATCTATTTGGAAAACATAATATACGATTTGATATTATAAACATTTTATTAGTATTTGATGAATTGAATATAACTCAAATTAGTCATATGGTTGAACAAAGTAAATCTACAGTAGCAAGACATCTTAAAAACATGGAAGAAGACGGTTTGATTATTTCACGAAAAGCTGATAAGCATCAAAAAGGAAAAATCCCTCCAAAATTATATCAAATAAATAAAAAATTACTACAAATACTTGAATATAGTCCGATTAATCCAGCACCGCCAGCAGATCCAAAAAAATTAGTTGAATTCTTCAAAAGAGATATTGATTTGTGTAGAGTCACCATTCACAGTTTTAAAATACTACTAGACTTATTAAATCCAATATTAAATAGTTTTGAATTATACCTTGATGATCTTCCACGTGCAAAAAAAATATATGACAAATATTTTAGTTTTGATTCGAAATTGACACCTTTTTTTGGTTATACCTATTTCAGTGAAAAATATTATGAGCAATATATGAAAGCACACCGTGATTTTGTTAAAAAGAATATTGAATTAGTAGCAGCACAAAATAACGATCCTGAAGTAAAAGAAAGAGAATATGTAGCATTTCTTGCAACCTTACCGTTAAAAGCCTTATATGCTTTTAAAAAAGAAAAGATTAGAGGTAAATGATAACTAGATTACACCATTTTATAGATAATACTCTTTTTATTCATTCTGATTGGCTTATACGACTCTTTTGCTCTTCTTAGCCCTTCCATTCCCAAATCTTGTTCCCTATTAACACAAACTGCTTTAAGTTAGAGTTTTAATTCTTAATTATTTCATAATTAAAATCTGGAGTAGACTATCTGAATTAAGAAAAGTATTTAAAAAATAAAAAAAAATTAATATTTATTACTAAAATTTTGCTAGTTCTTCCTACATTAATTTTCTTATATTATCGATTGTCTATAGAGCGTACTTATAACATTTTTTTCCCATGTTCCATCTTTAATATATTGCATGAAGACATTTACATCATTTAAATTAGTTTAAAGATTATTTTCTCTTTTTCCAAAAATAAATTCCTTGCCCTATTGACCAAAGTATTATAAATAGATATAATGTCCAGACAGAAAGATAACCTAACGCATTACGTGCCACTGGTGTATATTCCTGAATTATGACACTCCCAAAAGATAGACCTGAAATAATTCCTACTAAAATTGCAATGATAGCTATTAATTTAGAGTATTCAGCGTTAGTATATTGTAAATATCCAAGCCATATGAAATTAAAAGCTATGATACCAAAGAAAAAACACATTGATATTCTGTGAATTTCATATGCGAGGGTAATTGCTGGATTTAAAGGAAAAATTCCGATTATTATTAGCCAGATTAGACCTATAATTCCTGTAATTATATAAATCAAGGTTAATTTATCATCAATACCATTTTTCTTTAAATCTCTTGTTATATACAGCATAAGAAAAATCGAGAAGATTGCAAATAAAATAAGGCCTGTGGAATATGCAATTTGAGCTCCAATTGGTCCAGCCTGTAAATCGCATGAATAATTCGTAAAAATGCTAT
>JBHLPN010000426.1:0-2591 GCA_048939445.1 Promethearchaeota archaeon
ACAAAATTTCAAAAATATCTAATTTAGAAACATTAAATAAATTAGAAACGCTTATTTTAACTTCAAATCAAATCAGAAAGATTGAAGGGTTAGACAGTTTAAATAACTTAATCTATCTAGATCTTTCCCATAATCAAATTAAAAAAATTGAAAATTTAGAATCTCTAAAGAATCTAAAGAAACTTAGACTATCGTTTAATAAAATATCCAAAATAGAAAATCTTGATATGCTTGAAAATTTAGAAACTTTGGCTCTTTCAGGTAATGAGAATATTACCACTATTGAAAATCTTCAAAATCTAGTAAAGTTAAAAACTCTTTCCCTACAAATGTGTAATATAAAAAGGATTTGTGGAATTTCGGAATTAAAAAATTTAGAGGAATTAAGAATCGGTTTAGTTGATCCTGATAATATAATTACTGAGATTGAAGGATTGGAAAACTTGGTAAACTTGAAATATATCTCTATAAAATCATTTAATATAGATATAGAAGACATGAATAATTTGGATATGGTTATACTCTTAAGATTTCCTTGCATGATAAAAACAAATAGCTATCAATCCATTGAAGATTGGCAAGAGATTTTTAAGTTATTTCCTTCATCATTTTATGTGTTTCAAGGGATGAATCCTGAAAAGGTAGAATGGTATGTACACCAATGCAGTGAAAATTTAATGATTGTCATTCAAAAAATTCTAAATGATCCTGAGTACGATATAATAAAAAGAGATCAAGTAAAGGAATGGAGTGAGATTTATGAAATTGCAAAAGATATTTTCTCAAGAAAAGGTCCAAGAAAATCATTAAAAGAGATAGTTCGCAAGGAATGGGAAGAAGAAGAAGCTAAATATATGCAAGGAATGGGAAGAAGAAGATTTAACTAAAATCTTCTATAACATAGCAGAATATTTATATTCTATTTTTTATTTATTTTTAGAACGTTATAGAATCACTTCAAATATAAGCCTATTAATTGTATAATTGAAAGAGAAATTTCTTTCTTGATATACAAACTTCAAATAATTATAAATATTCAAAATTTTTGTTCAATATTATTATATTCAAGTGGATCATATGGATAATTTAAAAAATAATTCTATACAACAGAATAATTGAAATAGATTCCTATTGATGATTTAAAATGTTTAATATTAACAACATCAAAACTATTTGTGTGGTTGGCGCAGGGATCATGGGACATGGAATTGCTCAAGTAGCTCTAATGGTTGGCTTTAGCGTCATCTTAATTGATTTAAAAAAAGAACTTGTAAATAATGGGTTCAAAAAAATTGAGGAAGGCTTAGAAAAAATTAAAGCTAAAGGAAAGTTGGGAGATGAAATCTCTACTGGGGATCTTTTAAGAAAATGTAAAAAATCGACTAATTTGACTTCTGCTGTTAAGGATGCTGATTTTGTATTTGAAGCAGTTGTGGAGAAAATGGAGATTAAAAAAAAAGTGTGTAATATAGTAATGCAAAATTCACCTTCTCATTGTATTTTTGCATCAAATACATCAACATTTAGAATAACTGAAATTGCGGAAGATTCAAAAAGACCAGAACAGGTTATTGGAATGCATTTTTTTCCACCAGTTGCTAATCAATGCTGTGTTGAAGTAATGAAAGGGGAGAAGACCTTTAATGAAGTACTAGAAATGTGTGTAGCTCTTGGTGAAAAATTACCTTGTGTTAAAGGAAAAAGGCTTTCAGTAGGAATTGAAAAGGAAAGTCCAGGATTTATTGCAAATAGATTACTAATTCCTTCACTTATATATTCAAACTGGATTTTTGATCAAGCATATGAAAGGAACATTCCATGGGAACAGATTGATGCGGATGCTGGAGCAGGACAGTTAGTCTCAATGGGTCCGTGTCAATTAAATGATTATCTTGGATTAGATGTTAGTTATAATAGTCTGAAGAGTTATGAAAAATATATTTCCCCTGATTTTGCTCCAGGTAAAGTGCTTACTAAACTCGTGCTAGAAGGAAATTTTGGAAAAAAGACTGGAAAGGGTTTTTATAACTGGAGCAAGGGTACTCCAAAAATTAATTTAAGTAAAAAAGCAGGTTTATTTAACCCCGAAATTCATTTAGCAATTCAATTAAATGAAGGTTGCAAGCTTCTGGAAGAAGAAATCGTTTCTGACTATAAAATTATTGATGATATCATGTTAAAAGGAACTAATATGCCTGGTCCATTTAGCGCAGGGAGACGTAATTTCGAAAAGTGGTCTAATTTATTAGAAAATATTGCAAAAAAGACAGGCAAGAATTATCTTGAACCCTGTAAACTTATGAAATCTGGTGATTTTGTTAAAATGAGAAGATAATTTCTATACAATTTATAAATATGATAAATATTTAATTTTCAAAAATAAAAATTAAAAAAAGGATTAGAATAGCGCTACTAAAAGATCCCCTTCTGAGCCTTTAATAAGAATTTGATTTAATTTGAATATATTTTTTACCCCTCCCTGCTTGAATAGTAATTATGTGTTCTTTTTTTTGCAAATCATAGAATAAATCTTCGAAGTAATCATATGAAATTTCTAATTCTCTACATATTCTTCTTTTTAAAATGTCAAA
>JBHLPN010000130.1:0-8168 GCA_048939445.1 Promethearchaeota archaeon
GTTATTAGCAGATGAAAACCATAGTACAGCACTTATTGGTCCGTTAATTTCAGGAATAATAGCAATTATATCAGAAGGAGTATTACTTTTGGATCGTAAGTAAAAGGAGGATGAGAAATATTATAAACTTTAGTCATAGATTAATGTTAGGATTATCAATAAGAATTACTATTTTTTTATTGTATGAATTACACATTAATAATACTTTAGAAAAACAAAATATAAGTATGATTACTAAAAGAATGAAATTATAATTCCACCAAAACCTCCCCAAATAAAAACAACTAATAATCCTATTAAATAAGTTGCCATGTTAGCAATACTACTGTAAATAAATAGATATGATTTTGAATTATATTCTCCTAAATGATAGATTTCATTACGTTTTTTAAAGAATAAAGTTATTAAAAACCATTCAGAGGCAATAACAACAACTTCAATTAACAGTATTACATAACCAAGATAATTGGGAAGTGTGATTAATGTAAAAAAATATACGAATATTTGAGTAATTGGATATGTAATTGCATTAACTGAAAATATGATTTTGAAAATGGGTGATTTGTTCTCTCTTGCTTTATGAATCATAAAATAACCAATTCCATATTCACATAACACAGTTCCAAAAAAACCAAAAGTACAAATTATAAGAAAGGCTCCTGATAAATCGTGGGTGGTTGGATAAACTGGATTAGCGTTTATTCTGGGAATTAAAAGAATTAAAAAGAGAATGATACTTGAGATAGATGCAAGATTCTTGATATATTTCATAATAATTAAATGTGTAATTTTTCTATCAATCATTATTATATATTACAATCGTTTATTTAATCTTATCATAATCCTTCAAGTTAATTCACGATAATGCGAAAAGAAAATATTGCATTTGTGATTATCTTCATCATAATTCTTCCTTTATCCCTTAATTATTCTCAATCTTATGGTTTTATGAATTCAAATGATTCAAATATATCTTCGGCTTTAGATGATGGTTCTTCTTGGATTATAAATTGGGATAATTATACATGGAGGGTTAAGGCTATCGTTACTGATATATCAGAAAATGTTTACTGCGCTGGAGTAATTGATCTTATTCCTCCAGAATATTATTATCTGTCAAACATAGTTTCATTTTTCATTTCGAAGATCAATGCGTCAGGAATCAATGTATGGACTTTAACCTTTGATTATAGCTATTCCTTTAGAGATCTAGAAATTGATTCAGATAATAATATTTATTCTCTGTGGTATGATTATAATGAGGGTAGTTTGTTGTTAAAGCTCAATAGTTCTGGTAGTTTACTTTGGAATTATACTCTAAAAGATTATTTTTATGATTTGTGTTTAGATATGTATGGGAACATTCTTTTATTAGGCGAGAAATATGAAAGTGTGAGATTAATAAAACTAAATAAATCGGGAGCAATGCAATTTAATTACTCTATTTCAATAGGTCATTCAATAAACCCTTTTGTATTAAGAATAGATGAATTTAATAATACATACATAGCTGTATTTGTATATGGTCATATTCAGCATCTAGGGTTATATAAAGTTAATGCATCTGATGAATTGATTTTGGTTAAAGAACTTGATAAACTATTCTCTTCCCAACGCCCACTTTTTGATGATTTAGGTAATCTTTATGTTTTTGGAATAGATGATTCCTTTTCTAATATCCTTTTTAAGTATAATAGTTCAGGTGATAAAATATTTAAAAGTACTTGGAAGTCATTATCGACCTACATTTATCAGAGTTTTTGGGATTATGTCACTATTGATAATTCAGGAAATATCTATTGTGCAGGAATAACCAGTTATTTTACTCTTACAATGTTCTCAGAAATATTTTTTGTTGCGTATGATGAAAATGGAACATTACTAGGAGAGTATATGTGGAGAAAATATCATTATACTTCTTTGAATGCCATACATATAGATCAACAAGATAATATCTATTTTACTGGAATTTCCGAAATAGGGTCTTTTTTAGCCAAAAATCCCCTTTTAGATGATTATTTAATTTACATCTTCTATTTTTATCTCGATGAAGAGTCTCTGGCTACCCTTCTACTGGTATTTACATTCTTCGGTGTATGGAGCTTGTTAGGAATCTCACTCTTTGTTTACTATTATAGGAAAAGAAAAAGATAGTTAATAATTTTTATTTATTAATTATTATTAAAATTTGGAATGACGAACAAACAAAAGTTTTTTATTCAACATTATATTTTTTTTCTGTTTGATCGCAAAGTTCAATAATTCGAACGGCAGTAACAGTTGTTTCTGTAATTGAATATTTTTTATCTTCCCAAATTCCTTGTTTGCTCTTTAAATTTTTCAATAACTCAACACCTTTAATTATCAAATTATCATTAAAAGAGTATCCTGATGCAATTAAGATATCTAACAGCCAAGTAAGTGGTTGTGAAGGCAGTTTAGGCAACCATTTTAATGTATAATCATAACAGCGATCATATAAAGGTTTAGATAAACCAATTTCATACGGATATAAACCTAAAAGAGCCCAAACCCCATACCAAGTTCCAGAAACGATATCCCAATCATTCCAATTGTTCTTTAACCAATTTAATGCCAGCTCAATAATAGGATTCTCACTATAGCTTAATGAAAAAAGACGCATTGGAACTACTGCTGTAAAATAAAACCTATCTATTAATGTATCCTCCTGAAGCCACTTTTGAGGTGAATGAGTAAGTTTTTCCTTTGTTTCATAAAAAGATCCATCTTGTTCTTGTATTTTTTCTAAAAATGACAGAGTGAGAAACATTCGTGGTGATTTTTCAAGGTGAAATTCTCTAATCCACCGCAGGCAATGAATGGTACCTCCTAATGATCCAATGCGATCTGACGTCTCTTCTGATGAATTGTAATCCCAAGATCCATTTGAAAATTGATAGTCTAAGAGAACATTCTCTAATTCATAGCTTTCATAAGGAATGTTTAACGTATGTTTCAATCTTAAATTATCTAGGATCGTTCCTTCTTGATTAATATAGTTAATAGTTTTTTTCCATTTTTTCATCGTAGAAGGAAGTAAGAATATTAATTCATGGAGATTTCTATTTATAAATAAGATAAATTCTATTTTAAAAATTATAAAATTAAACTTTTTATTAGAATAAATTTTAATTCTAATTTGACATATGAAAATAAAACATAGACATTTCATACGAAAATCCGAACTAAAACCCTTAAAAGACGAAATCTTAAAACAGTACGATCAAAAGTTTGTTGATCAGATATTTCCTAAGAAAAGTAATGTTGAAGTAATTGAAACCGAAGCAGGAGATACTTTATATGCCATTAATAATGTATTAAAACTTTGGAAATCTAAGGAGGGATATATTCCAGTTCTAACTTTATTATTAAACAATCAAGTAGATTTGAAAACCATTATTGTGGATTTTGGAGCTGTACGTTATGTTGCTAATGGTGCGGATATAATGCGTCCAGGAATAACTAAGATAGATCCTTCTATTAAAAAAGGAGATATTGTTAGAATTATTGAAGAAACCAAAAATAGGGCTTTAGCTGTTGGGAAAGCAATGTATGATGCTTCTGAGATGGAGAAAAAAAGTTCTGGAAAAGTCATAAAGAATCTTCATACAATTCAAGATTCTGTGTGGCAATTTGAGAAACAATTTAAGTAAATTCTGCCTTCAAAATTGATCCAAGTAGAGTTTTTTCTGGTTCTGCTAGTTTGTTGATGGGATAACTTTCTAGTTCATAAGAATCTAATATCAATCCACACTCTTTAAACTTGAATAGATTTATTATTATTTTCAAGCCCTCTTCTACAATTTGTGGATCTTTAAATTCATCTGCAAAGTGCATTAACTTAATAATCGAATGAAATTTCCATAAATCATTTTCATAAAGTTGATTGTCTAAACTCAGAAAATCCTCAAAAATTTCCGCAAAAAACTCTACTTCTGAAATCAATTTTTCCTATACCGCCTCAACCCTTATGTGCTGAAAAATAGGTATCCTCCCTTCCACTCGCATATATATATTATTCGGTTAATATATTTTAATCCAATTAATTTTGGTGTTTTTCGTTATAATAATACTAACATTTCAGAATCACCCTCAAATGTACGATATAGGTCACTTTATCAAATTTTTTTTTCGAAATTGATAATTTTAACAATTTTTTTTTCCATTTTAGTATGATTTGTTTAGCTTCGCTCTATGTCTATATATATGGTAATCTGAAATTATATGATTGATTTGATGAATTAACAATTAAAAATATAATAATATCTACATACTTATATTAAAGAAAAGCAATATTTGAAAGAAAATTTAATTTAGATTTACTTCTAATTCTTCTTTTTCTTAATTTTATGTCTAGTAAAAATAATAATCGTTATTGTTGTAAATGGAATAAAGATGAGAAAGTAATTTCCGAATGGGATTTGAGCTTGTGGAATATAGATATCACCATATTTAATATGATATCCAATTGAATCTCCTGAACTTACTTTATATTCGGCTAAAGTGCCATTATTATTAAAAGTAAAGGTGAAATCAATATTGGAAGTTATATTTTGCATAATTAAGGTACTATCACTAATAGAATAATTGTCAAAAATAAGCAAAGAAGTTCGATTCAGATAATCACCAATCCAAGTCAAATTAATTGGAGTTGGTATGAAAAATAACATTCCAAAAAGCGCAATCTCCCAATCAGTGTTAAATCCCATGAATATCTCCCATGTTGTATAGTTGAAAAACATTGCACTTCCATTGAACGCCAATTCCCATATAGGAAAGGGTTTAAATGTGCTATAGACTTCAATGGAATAATTAAGAATTGTACCTCTATAAGTGGTAGAGTCCTCAATCCATGTTCCATTATAATTTTCTTCTATAATTACTCTAAATTTTGAACCTTCACTCAATAATATAGCAGAATTACCCACCATAACGGTCCATATGAATTCTTCTCCCTTTTCAACGCTATAACTATAATTCATAGCATATATATTGGTGGTGGATGAAATTGATATAAAAAAGATACTAAAAAAGACCACTATGATAGTTTTAATTGATTTTAGTTTTTTATTCAAATTTCTCATTTAATTTTTGTTTTAAAATAAACACTCGATTTATCAAGATTTTCATCGAACTGCCTAATTTGCATGATACTACACTTATTGTTAAAAAAATCTATATTTCTTTATTAAACTTTTCTTAAACTATTCGAACTTTAGAGAATTGTCCACAAATTTAGATTAACGCTAAACAAAAGTGTGTTATCTTATTTTTCTAAATATTATTAAATTCAACATATTTTAAATTTAATTTTATGTTAAAGATCCTATGAATAATCAAGATTTAATTCTATATGAACCAAAAGGGCGTATCTCCACTTTAATAATAAATAGACCAGATAAAGCAAATTCGTGTAATATATCGATGCTAAAAGCTATACATGAAAGCCTGACTAAGGCAGATAAAGATGAGAAAGTTAAATGTATTATAATAAAAAGTGTGGGGGAAAGGTTCTTTTCAGCGGGGTATGATCTTAAGGATATTCAAGGTTCCCCCGAAAGAGCAGCGCAAATTACTGAATGGGGCAGAAAGGTCAATGAAACGATGATTCTTATGAAAAAACCAATAATTACACAAATCCAAGGTATTGCTATTGGTTTTGGTTTTATGCTTATTCTAGCTTCAGATTTGAAAGTTTTTGCAGATAAACCTAAGGAAGAATTATATTTAAGATTACCGGAACTTGCAATTTCAGCTTTTCCTCAAACTGGGGCGACTCTTTTACCATTACTAGCATTTGGATTAACATATGCAAAGAATTTGTTATTTACCACAGATGAAATCGGTTTGGAAGTATTAAAGAATATTAACTTTCCTACTCGTATTTTTCCAATTGACGAGCTTGATGCTGAAACTCTTAATTTTGCTAAACAAATAGTAAAATATCAAAAAGAATTTACCTTCTTCACAAAAACTATGCTAACGATAATGAATAAAGCATATATCAAATCATGCCTAGATTTAGAAGATGAGTGTGGGAAGGTTGCTTATGATCCAAAGAAATTTACTATGAAGGAATTAGATGATTTCATAAAGGGCTTACATGAAAAATACCCTTAAATATAATTCTCAAAGATATAAACTTTATTAATTATTAAAGGATTTATACTCTTATGTCAGAAAAAGCTAAAATAAATTGGAATATAAAAGGTGTATGGTACGAAGCGTGTGCTGCAGAAGGCCATTGTTCAATGTATTTTGGTAGAGATTTAGAAACTCCTTGTAAATCTTTTCAATTATTTCAAATCAATGAAGGTAAAATTCATGATGTAGACATCAGTGGAACTTTAGTTATCCAAGTTATTGATTTATTTTCCCCTGAAGCTGCCGATTTACTTGTTAAAGGGGGGGAAGGGGGTATATATATTAGTAATAGTACTACTGATGAACAAAGAAAGTATTTAGAGCCATTCTTCATTAATAATGTGCCGAGTATGCTATTATTGAGAAAATCTTTGGGAGTTAAATATGTAGACATAAACTTAATTCAAGAAAACAACACATTCCATGTTACGATGCCATATGGAGAAATGAGATTATCTTTCACGCTTGGTTATGATGGGGGACCTCAACGTCTCGAGAACTCTTTATTTAATGCATTTATAACGGATATAAAAATTTGTAACACTCAATTCTGGAATTATAATGACTTTGGAAAAAATTGGAAATTTGTTAATAGAAGCGGTGCTAGTGCTAATTTTGATCTAAAAGGCAAAATTAGATTATCCTCTTACTTCAAATAATAATTTAAAGTCTATTAGTATTCTAAAAATTTCCAATTGAATTTTTTTTTATTTGACCCCAAGTAAATTTATTTTAGTAAATGGTTCTGGGCTCTTTACTTAATGATTTATAAGTGATTTCAGAAACATAATTTCTTGGGTATTAGTAGTATAGAATTAAGTCTTATAATATCTGGATAATATGTTCCTTGCATATTACAAGATGTTATAATCGACTTGAATTTTATATTACTAGGGACTATATGTTGATAGTCATAACGAGCGTATTAATAAGCATATCTCGATGACTTATCATAATTAAAAAAAAGAGGTTGTGTGTGGTATAATGAGTATGTACCGATCATATTTATTAAAAAATAATTTCTGGGCAAAAAAAGGAAATGAAAAATATCCTGATGCGGAAAAAGTGTTTATAAAGCATGATTCAGAGGTTGGTGGAATTTATGCAATTCTTCAAAACGATAGGAAGGGAGTCAAAATTATGGTTGAAGGAAAAGAGTACTTTTTTAATAATTTTGATAAGCTTGATTCATTTCTAACTCGTCTACAACAGAGAAAAGATGACTTCATGAAAATTCTTAGAAGAAAAAATATTTCACAGAAATTAAGAATGTTAGATATCTAATTATCATTTCATTTCTATACTTTTTTAATGAGTATAGAGTAGTCTAGTTTGATTCGTATTAAGATTTATAAACTGGTTGAAGCCCGGTTTGAAAATGTCTTAATCGTAATTTTGCCCCCCGAGAGATCTTTACTTTTGGGATTTTATCTTTATTCTGATAAAGTTCAGTAATAGCTGCCACAGCATAATCTATATGAGAAGCACTATACACATTTCGAGGCATAGCAAAACGAACAAAATTTAGTATCCCCTTTCTTTGTTCAGGTGTTTTCTTATCCCACTCAAAAGCGAAAGGTCCTAATTCTACTGCTCGTATACCGTATTGCTTTAGAAGTTCAATAGTAAATCCAACACCTCCAAAATCTTCGATAGCCATATCTGTTCCCTCAAAAAATTTGTCCATATTAAGATATACTGCATGACCACCCGCAGGTAGAACAACAGGAACTCCATTTTGAGCAAGTTTTCGTGCGAATTCTCTTACTTGAGTTTTTCGTTCATTTAAATAGGGTTCTTTGACTACTTCATATAGACCTGCTGCTAAAGCCATTATATCTCTACCGCTCATTCCACCATATGAATCATTTCCAAAAGTTAAAATTTGTCTTTCTCTTAACCTAATCCCAATATCATCTTTTATGGAAAACTTCCTATGAAAAAGACCTCTGTCTCTAAAGAAAAATCCACCACCCATGTTAGCTAGCCCATCTTTCTTGAAA
>JBHLPN010000131.1:0-2138 GCA_048939445.1 Promethearchaeota archaeon
ATGTCTCCAATAACTACGGGTTTATCAATCAACTTTCCTTTAATTGCTTCTGCTTGTCTCTTTAAATCGATATTAGGGCGAGTAGGAGTTAAAACAATTTCAATTGCAGGATATACATCTGCTAGTTGAATTGAAACATATTCCCCTATAGTTGCACCAGCATTTAGTCTTTGAAGTCCATCAAGTCTAATGATCCCTTTTCCTCTGTCAGTACTCGAGGAAACAGCAATCCCAGTCGTCTTTTTCTTTCCTCTGATTTCAATGATATCTCCTGTACTTAATCCTAATTCAAACATGAAATCTTGATCTATATAACATAAAGAGCGCCCACTTCGACTTTTATCTAATCTCTCAATTCTAAGTTTAGCGTTTTTAGTCATATCTTTTCCTTGCGACATTTTTACTATTAAAGAAATTAATTAATTTTTTGAAAATATAATTATCTTTTCCAAGTAAAAAAAGTAATTATTGTTTATTTTCTTTTTCTTTAATTTTTATAAATGTCAGTTAATTGAAATATTCAGAAATTTCAATATTTAGACTCTTTTCTAAATAATCTTTAAAATCATTTGCGATTGCTACTTCGCTTTGCACTTTATTTTTATTTTTTTTTACATAGATTTTTCTTAATTTAATTATCTTGTTTTTTAGCGGTAGGTAATCAGGAATGATTAGAAGCTTTCCTACATAAGTTCTTGTAATTTTATCTAGACTCTCATTAAATATATTTGTAATAATCTTCTTTCTTTTCGGTCGTTTTTTTCTTTTTTCATAAACTATCTTATCCTCTAATTGATCTAACAATTCTTCTATTTCAAGGGTTATATTATTTATAACAGAAAGATCATATGTAGCAACAGGAAAATCCCAGTTATATTTATTAAACTTATCAAATTTCTCTTGAATTTTACTAATAACCACATTTGGTATTGGTTCACCCCTTTTTTCATTCCATTTCATACAAATATCAATTGGAGTTACTATGTGAATTATAAAAAAATTTAAATTAAGATCCTCAGCAATACCTTTCAAATCATGTCTCATACTTGAATAATAATTTAAGTCATCACTAATTACAATATTTCTTTTTTCTAACTCGCTTTTAATCATTTTAAGATTTTCACTTCTAACAATGTGTTCTTTCTCGTGATCAAATTTAGCTGGGGTTAATCTATTTCTAATAATGTCTGGATCAATGATTTTAACATCCAAATCCTTATATCTATTTTCAAGGGCAATTTTTAATAAATTGGCAAATGTGCTTTTCCCAGAAGAAGGTAATCCTACTAAACAGATTAAAAAATTTTGGTTTCTCAAGAACAAAATCAACTAATTTATTGGTACTCTTATGGTTTTTATTAAACTTGTCTTTTGCTTTCGTGAAAAAGACTTAATTTGTAATTCTCTCCTCATTGCTTCCTTTCTGGTTTGATAAATTTCAAAATACTTTAACTCAATATGTTGTTTACCACGACAAAATTTTGCACCATTTCCACTTCGATGTTCATGCCATCTCCTATAAAGGTTGTTGGTAAATCCTGTATAATATTTTTTTTTTCCATTTTTAGCAATAACTTCTAAAATATATACATAGTATACAACCATATCAATTCCTCTATATCATAAATCGATCTTGTATTATTTATTTTTTTAGGTAATCTCTGTAAGAAAGGTTAATTTTTTCCAGCTTTCGGTCAAATATATATATTACGATATCATACTTCATTAATTAAGTAAATAAAAATTAATTTTTTAATAACAATAGATTATTTGATATTAATAATTCTAATCAGGCTCTAAACATTACAAATGCCAAACGGTATCTTTTTAATTAAATGGGATGAGGTAGAGGGAGGTATAATCTATTTAAAATACCCTGAAAACCTGGAGATCCCAAATCCTGTCGTTCAACAGATAACAATCTCACATAACTTTACTGAATCGTATATTATTACAGAAGAAAAAAATTGGAACTCAGTTTCTTATTATAATGAAAATAAAGAAATGATAATTGTTTTAGTTTTAAGCAAATTTGATGATGGTAATGACTATTTAGAAATCCTTGAAAAATTTAATCAAGAGATTGATAAATTAACTGAAGAAGAGAAATTAAAAGAAAATTTAGAAGCAATGTTTCA
>JBHLPN010000131.1:2238-8153 GCA_048939445.1 Promethearchaeota archaeon
GGATGTTATCCTAGTAATACTTCTTTTCAAAAATATCTTTCTTCTTTTTTAATTTATGTCGGTTCCTTTTAAAAAAAATGAATATCTAAAATTATTTCGCTCATTACAACATAATCAAATAAAATATCAAGCGCCATTGATTTTACGAATGTTTGGAGCATTGAATAAAATAAACATGAGAAATGAAAATAGATATATTTTATGCAATTTCCTGGATCAGTATAGCGAATGTATTGGTCTAAAGGAGGATATCTACAAAATCAGCGATAAGGTATCACTCAATTATTTGTTTCTTTTTGCAATTAATAAAGCTAAAGAACACCAATTAATCAAAGCATTGTATAATGAATATGTTAATTCTATTAATGCTATTAACAGTAAAAAAACAATCTAGTATTTTTTTTAAACAAATCCATTAATTTTTGGACTTATTGATTGTCCAAATTTAAAAAAAGATAAAAATTGAATTAGATAAAAGTGATATCTTGATATTCTGAATCTCCAATATCTTTTTTAGCCACACCCAACTCTCTAACTTGTTGATTTAATTTTAAAACTGCATCTCTTACAATTTCTTTTTTTTTTGCACCTGTACACACGATTCTTCCTGTTGAAAATATTAAAAATACTGTTTTTGGATCTTGCATACGATAAATTAAACCTGGAAATACTTCTGGTTCATACATAGCATACTCCATTACTATGGCTGCCATGTTAAGATCTATATTTGTATGGAGATCACCTGAAGCTACGATATTTTGAATTGTAATTTCAGGATTAGCCAATCTTATACCTGCTTTTCTTATATTTTTAACGACTTTATCAACAACTCGTTCTGCTTCTGCTGCTTGTCTAAGGCCTGTAACTACCATTTTACCAGTAGAAAATATTAATATGGTAGCACGTGGTTTTTCAATTCGCATTACAAGTCCGGGAAAACGCTCTGGGTTATATTCTACCTCTGCATGACGTCTTGCTATTTGATTAAGGTCTATTTTTTCTGTGATTTCAACCGTGACTGTTGCTACAACATTTTCAATTTTGTAATCTAAATCAGTTTCATAGTCATATTCCCTTTCTTCTTCTTCCTCCCCAAATTCTTCTTCTTCTTCGTCTTCCTCAAACTCATCAAATTCATCTTCAAATTCTTCATCTGACATAATAATTTTAAGTGATAATTATGATTTAAAATTTGTAAAATAATAAAATTCTTTATTTCAAGGTTTTTTTGTTATTTTTATTTAAATAAATCATAGTTTATAAAGGTGGTAGATTTAAAAAAGATTAAAGCCAAAATCACCAAATATTGATAGTAATTAACTATTTTATAAATATAATTAGCTAAGAATTAATGAGGGAAAAGAAATTGTCTTAAAAATAAATTAAAAATTTTTTGAAATGTGATCTAAAGTTCTTTTTGCCAATTGTACGAATGCTTGTTCAACATTTTGACCAGTTTTGGCTGAAGTAATAATTATCTCCATTTTGTTAGCATTTGCATACTTTCTTGATTCACTTTCAGATATTTTAATTTGTTTTTTTAAATCAGATTTGTTTCCTATCAATATAATAGGGGCATCATTACGGGCTTCTATGAAACTTTGAACCCATTCGTCAAGCTTTTCAAAAGATTTCTTGCTCGTCATATCATAGACGAGAAGTGCGCCATTAGCACCCTCTAAATAAAGTTGCCTAAGAGATTTAAACGATTCTTGACCACCTAGATCCCATATTTGAGCAGAGACTTCACCATACTCAGCAATATGCATATCTTTTTTTAAAAGATTCACTCCAAGAGTACTTTTATAATTTTCTCTGAATTTATTTTCAATAAATCTGTAAACTAATGACGTTTTACCTACGTTTGCTTCACCAAGAAGCACCAATTTTATTATATATGACATTCAATAAACCATTTTCGGTAATTGGGTTTAATTAGTCTATTAAATAGAAATTAATTCTTATATTTATTAAAATAATAATATAACTTGTTATTTTATTTTATATTCAAAATATAGTTTCTACTTATTAATAATTTTCTAATTACACATTACAAATGTAGAAAGAACTTATAAAAAAAGGAATAACAAAAAAAATTATTTTTACATAATTTAATCCTTTTGGAAAACTATCATAAACTCACAAAAATTCTCGCCTGTTTGTAAACTACAACCAAGTTCTTGAGCAAAACAATGACGATCACTTAATTTTTCTACAATTCCTGCTAATAATCCGGCTTCAAATGAGCAAAAACTTCCTGATGTCTTAATTCCTTTTTTGATTAAATCTTTTATTGATGAATGATCCTTTAATTTCAGTTGCACTATTTCTTCTGTGCTTTCTGTGATCTCAACAGCTCCAAGATGGAACTCCGTAATTATTTTTTCTAATTCACTTGGAATATCGGTTATATCCTTTACAGGTTTGATTTTCAAAATTGTTCCTAATTCATGTCCTAAATAGTAAAAGATTGCTTCTAATTGGTGGCCTAAAGCTAATAAAGCACCAACTTTCATATCCCCAATCTCTTTGCCCTCCTTTAAATTTTTTTTCATTTGAGCGAGTATTTTAGAGAGTAATTGCCTATCCATTAATTTTCACTTTTTTATTTTATTATACAATTTTTTTTTATTTTTATACAATTATATTTTAACTGAAGATATAAACGCATAAAGTATTGCATCTATAATTTCTTCTTCTTGTATATTTATTGATAATCTTTTATCTGCTATAATTAATGTGGGAACTGATGTAATACGATACTCTTGTGTTAACTGACGATTTTCTTCTAAATCAATTGAGATTTTTTCAATTCTCAATTTTTTACCAAATAGAGATATGTTTATTCTTTTTAACTTATCTTCAACAGGGATGCAAGGTGCGCAATGACTTGACGAGAAAAATAAAATCCTTGGATATCCTTCATTGATATCATCATACATTTTTTATTCTTCTTTAAATTTGTGATATAATTCATTTATAATAGCTTGGAATGCTTCATAAACTCCACTTCCTGTTTTAGCAGATGTCTTGTAATATCCAAGGAAACTTCTATCTTCAACTATTTCCATAACTTTTTCATCATCTAAATCCTTTTCATCAATTAAATCAGTTTTGTTACCAAACAAAACAATTGGGAGATCTCCAGTATACTTTTTAATATCTTCATGCCAATTCACTATATGATTAAAACTATCGTCATCGGTATGGGAGAATACTATAATAGCAGCTTTACTTCCTTTATAAAACGTAGGACGCATGAAATCAAATTCCCTTTGTCCAGCAATATCCCAAAAAAACAATTTACAATTGTCTCCTTCTATTTCTTCATCATATTTCGAAAATTGGGCGCCTAATGTTTTAATATAATCCTTTTGGAAGCTACCTTGAGTATATTTTTTAATTAGGGAAGTCTTCCCTACTGCTCCGTCGCCAATTACCGTTATTTTAAATACGAATCCTTTAGTAACATCATTCTTTCCCATTTAAATCACTTTGTTGAATTATTTTGTTTAATTCCGTCATTAATGCAAAATATTTCAAAAGTATACAATATTATTTTTTTATTTATTTTTATTTGTTATTATTTTATATTAATAATAACAACTCGTATTAAATATTTACATTGAGATATATGGTTCAAGATCCAATTGAAATGATGTTTTGTAATCAATGTAAAATGAATGTATATCCCACTAGACCAAAATTCAATATTAAAACATTTGGAATTTTTACTATAATAATGATAATCTCCTTTACCATAATCACGATTATAACTCTAACAATTTTTGCAGAGATTTTTCTTTCAATCTTTTTCATGTGGGGTTTTATGATTATTAATCCATATCTTATTTATTATGCATTACAGAAAAAACTATATTGTCCATACTGTTTTAAAAAAACTGTTGAAAAGAACTTAGAATACAAACCGTTTGGATATAAAGAACCGGAAATTTATAAAAAACTAACTCTTCTTAAAAATAATCCAATAATTTGGCATTGTCCTTATTGTGGTAATTCTTTAAATAATGAAGCAATATTTTGTAGTTCATGTGGGAAAAAATTTGAAATTCAAAGGTAATTGAAATTATGGATATTTTAGAAAGAATAAAAGAACTTATTAATGAATTAATGAAGAAAAAGTTAAAGATCTCTATTGCTGAAAGTTGTACAGGAGGTTATATATCGCATATGTTCACTAATATCTCTGGGGCATCAAAAGTCTTTGAACTAGGAATTGTATGTTATAGTAATCAGATAAAAGTAGATCTACTTAAAGTAGATCCTCAAATTATTGAAAAATATGGGGCGGTTTCAGAAAGTGTTGTAAAACAATTAGCATATAATATAAGACTACTCTCTAATGTTGATATAGGAATAGGAATTAGTGGTATTGCAGGTCCAACTGGTGGGACTCCAGAAAAACCAGTGGGACTTGTTTTCTTAGGTTTTTCAACAGAAAAAGAAAAATTTACCCAGAAATGCAATTTCAAAACAGACCGAATAACATTTAAAAAAAAAGTTTTAGAGAGAGTAATTATTGTTCTAGAAGAAATTCTCTTGAAAAAATTTATAGAATAGTATTATAAATGAAATTACCCATCAATTAATTTTCCATTCTCCATAATATCCTTTTTAGACCCATCTATGTACTCTACTGTTATATTAGCTTTTGGAGCAGTTACAAAATCCCAATGCATCTGAGATGTTGAAGTTCCTCCAAAAGATTTATTGAATCCAAAAGCCACATGAACACTTCCATTAATCTTTTCATCTGTAAGAATGTATCCAATAGCTTTAGTTATAACAGGATTACACCCAATACCAAGTTCACCAACATTATAAGTTCGTATTTCAGGTACATTTTTCTCTCTATCTATTTTTTCACGTTGTTTAAAAGCTTCAATTAAGATATCTAAGTTTGTATCCGCCGAAACCTTATTTATCAATAATTTACCATTCTTAAAAATAAGTTCTACATTTTTAAGAATTTTATGAGTATACCTTTCTTTTGTTAATGGACAAAATATTTTACCATCTCCTTGTTTTTCATGTGGAGGGAAAAAAACTTCTCCTGCAGGTAAATTTCCTCCTAAATCTCCTAATGCAATTTGTTCATCAGAAAGCAATCCGTCATCAAGGATTTTAGTACGATTTTCTATTGAAACCCAAAAATCAGTCCCAAAATCGTCGGTAACATATACTTTTTTAGCATTTTCGAAAAACTTTCCTAAATTCTTAGTAATATCAGTTAATTCTTCTGATGGAATACTCATCCCATCAACAATGAATTTTTCAAATAAATCATAGTCAATATTGTAGAATTTTGCAGCTTTCTTAGAAGGCCAAGCAGCATAACACCATTTTTTTCCTGGTGCATATTCTTCCTTGAATCCATATAAAATATCTCTTAATGGAGCAATTGATTTTTGATATGCTCCAAGTTTTTCTTCTGGTGCTTTATTGCGGATGGAAGGATCTTCGGGATACTCAATTACTATATAAGCATCAATATTTTTAATCATTTCTAGATAATGCAGAGGTGGTTTTTGGATTGTTTCAGCTTTGATTTTTTCATCTTGCCACATTGATTCTTCATAATAATCACTTGTTGAGGTAATATGTGGGATACCTCCTTTTCTAAGAACACTCAAAGCTATTTCTTCTAAAAGTTCTTGACAGTAGAAAGCACCTTTTATTAGGATCAATTCCCCATCTTTTTTGATATTGATACTTTTTGTAATATTCTCAGCACATAATCTGATTTTATCTTTAGTAATCATAAGCTTAAGAAATATAGGATAAATAATATTTCTTATTAAATAACTAAATTAAAAAAAATAGGTAAATAATCAAAGAATTTATTATTTAAAGTTTTTATAATTAAAATATTGAATTGATTGTATAAAAAGATA
>JBHLPN010000427.1:0-2582 GCA_048939445.1 Promethearchaeota archaeon
TCTTATTTCAATTGTCACATTAATTGGTATTTCTGTTGTTCTTACAAAATTTTATTTCAGAAAAAGAAGGGAGTAATTTAGTGAGGATCTACACGATCTTTATGATTGGTAACACATTGGGGTAAATGTTGAGGAAATTAGTTCTATTGGTTATCATTACTTTTATATGGAAATTGGAATGGGTTATAGAGGATATTAAATTAATAATCCAAATAACAAAAAATAACACACTGATATAAATTTTGCATTTCTTTCACTTTTCCATCTGAAATAGAGGAATTTTATTAAAAAAAAGTCCTTAATCTTTCCCATATTTCAAAAAGCTATTTGTGCTCTTTTAATTGAAATTCTCTTAATAATCCAATTAAACGCTTCACGAATTTTATCATCATCAGGGGCATCAATAGGAATAAATTTGATAGATTTGTCCTCATCCTCATTTATCCTTAAATTTTCTGTAAGATTATGAATTTCAGTGCGATCAGTGTCTTTTTTGTCAATTAGAATCAGTGAAGGTAGAAACATAAGTTCTTCTGACTTAAAAATTAAATCAAGGGTGAGTTCTGCCATTTTAAACAAAATACTATTAGTTGTATCAACCACAAATATCAACCCATCTTGATTTTTTAATTGCAATTTGAGGAATTTATTAAACTCCAATGGCTTAGATATTGAATATTCAGAGACTATAATTTTGCTATAAATAAGATTGGCTTCTTCAGATTTGAGTTTATAAAATTGACCAGTAGAAATGAATTTTCCAAGCACTTTTGCGATTTGAGATTTACCATCTCGAAAAAAATCAAACATCGCTAGATTTATTGGTCTTGCTTTCACAGAAATAGTTTCTTTTGGAAAAGAATCATAGACCGAATCTAATAACTTTTTAATTTCAGTATATATTTGATGACTCTCCTTAAAGAATTCTTCCTCTACTTCTTCTTCTTCCTCTTCTTCTTCTCTATAAAATCCCTTATAAGCATCTTTTATCTCTTTTAAATCATGAATAAATTGCTCCAATAACCCTTGAAAAATTTTAGGATTTATGTCTTCTTCATCCGGTGTAATAATCGAAATCATAAGTCTGGTTATATCTCCCCTCAATCCGGGACTTGGGATTGTGAATATTAAATTAGAACTCTTGAGTTCACCAAACTCATGAATGAAGAAACCCTTATCATAGAAATCCATTAAAAGAGGGAGGTGATCCAAAGGGAGCTGAGAATTTGCCTCTGGCAGGTGTAAAAATAACTTTGGACCAACGTGTACATCAAAATAACTCAAAACCAAAATTCTGATTAAACTTTCACCCTCTTCTGACAAAAATTTCTATTCGAGAACTACATTATAATTAATTTTAGAACTTAATAAATATTTATCGTGATTTAGATATTTCTCCCCTAAAGATGTTTTTTCTAATAGATTTGAAAATGCTTTAACTTTCCCGAGATTTGCTTAGATATTTCTCAAGCTTTAATATCGGGATTTAATGACTTCTTAACTTTTTCCCACACTTTTGAGATTTCAGGAAGATCTTTAGCATTCAGGATCTCATTTTTATATTCACTAAGATTGAGTATAATTTCTTTCTGTTTATCAAGATAATCTTCAAAAGATTCTGTTTCTCCAAAATAATTTTTTCTCCATAATTTTTTTTGTTTTTTTAACTTTCTCTTACCTTCAAATTTCTCTTTTTTTTTCTTGATCGCATCTTCAATTATCCAAATGAAATATATCCTATGGGTTAGGTTCAAAACCATCTGTTCTAGATTCTCTCCCGTTCTTACAGAAATCTCCATCGATGAAGAAATATCGTTATTTTCTTTAAATTTTTCTACGTACTCTTCTGATACTTCTCGTTTTTCTTCTAAATCTAATTTATTTCCTACTAATAAAATTGGAATATCCTCTCTATAATTTTTTATCATTCGACACCATTCAGATACTCTGTTTAAAGTCTTTACATTAGTAATATCATACATTAATATTGCCCCATTAGATCCTCTAATATAACTATTCCAAATATGTTGGAATCGTTCTTTATCATCAGAAATTATCCAAAATTGTAACTTTATTATTTTTCCGTAAATTTCTACCTCTTTTAATGCTAAATTAACTCCTGTTGTCATCTTATAATAATTAAAAGGGTGATTTACAAAATTACTTTTTGCTAAAGTCTCTTTCCCTACATCTTTATCAGCAAACAAGCAAATTTTCGCCGAATACGAATTTTGAACCATAATTTTGTCTTTTAAAAATGTTTTTCTTTGATTGTAATAAAAACATGGGTATTTAATGGTTGGTTTGGTGTATTATTCAACTTGAAGATGTTGTAGTATTTCTACTATTTTATGGAGCATCTCCTCCCAATTTTCATGTCTTTCTTTACTAATAACAATGCCTAGATTGTATGATTGATCATCAATTTTCGAATTGAAACTTACCCTCCTTAACATTCCTTTAAGTTTACCTTTCTTCCAATTGTCTAGAGTTATTGCTGTTGGGTTAGAAATGGGAAATTGATAACCGAACGATAATTTATTTTTATAATCTAAGGTACCTATTTTTGAGAAAGAAATATC
>JBHLPN010000132.1:0-4188 GCA_048939445.1 Promethearchaeota archaeon
TGTATTTTTAGCAATCTTGAGGATTTAGATAAAATTATTTCATTTTGCAGAACTGACTCAGAATTATCTCAATGGATTGAGGCGACAACAACTCTAATCAGTATCAGAAAAAATTATGCTGATTAAAATTAGTATGAAATTATACAAGATAAAAAAAGCTTATTATTTGGAAAAACTTTTCAAGATTTGTAAATGATATTCCTTTGGAATCAGTTGTAGCTCCTCTAGCAACCACATTTTAAGCTTTACTTTTTCAAATTCTTCTTCCAACCTTACATCATATGCAATATCTTCGTCCGACACAATTATCAAATAATACTTCTAATATTAAAATTTATCTTAAATAATTCATAATTGTCCACTTAAATTATTAATGGGTTAATAACCTTCTAAATTTTGCATAGAAAGTGTCATAACAAAATTATAGAAATAATTCCATGAAAATTTCATCTTCATACTGATTATCGATTTTTACTTGGCGAGATAATACACCTTTTTGTTTAAATCCTAAATTTTCATAAAAAGAAATTGCTCCAGAGTTGGTCGCTCTAACATAGATCACAATCTTCTCATAATTATGGTTGCGTGCAAATTTGAAGGTATATTGTGCTAATTGCCACCCAATGTTTCTTTTTCGCCAATCAGGAAGAATAAATGTGCCAATAACACCTACATGATCAAATGAATCTGAGTATTCTGCCCATTTATCTAATGATTGGAAACCAACAATTTGACTTTCAATTTCCGCCACAAAAATACCCTCGCGATCAGAAAGAGAAGATATATACTTTCGCTCCTGCTGAGGAGTGAAAGGTTTATTCACTGCAGAATATATTCTTTCTAAACATATAATAGCCCATATAGAGGATATCGCTTCGGCATCTTGAACTGTAGCTTTTCGAATAGAGATTTCCATAAGCATTTTTCACCGTTTTAAGCTCAAGTATTAGATTAATTCAATAATTTTTAATTATAAATATAAAATACTATTAATAATCGAATATTTCAAAAATAATACCTCGGGAATTATAATTTTTACTAAAGAATTTTTTACGTGCTAATGAAGAACAGGAAAGAAATTACAATCAATACCCACTCTGTAGAGTTTTCACCTGGAAAGGATCCTTTTGAAAAGGCTCGAAGAAAGGGTGCTCAACGATGGATATTAAGACACATTTTTTATGGTTCTAATAAGATTTTATTTATAATTGTTTTATGTACGACGATACTTGCTTCGAATTTATCTTCTATTATTTATGTGATTATTGGGAATGCTATATCTGATTTTTTAATCGGAAATTATTCCACATTAGTCTATTATACTATTTTTATTTTACTATTGAGTATAGGAACACCCATAATGAGGTTGACAAATTACTTATTACGAGAAGTAATAGCACAAAGAATGGAGCGAGATTGTAGAAGGGAATTTTATACAAATCTGTTAGGTAAAAGTCAGTCCTTTCATGAGCAACAAAAAATTGGAGAATTAATGGCAAGAGTGACAGATGATGTTCGGATGCTTAATTTTCTGATAAGTCCAGCACTTTCCCTAATTTTTGAATCATTTACGGCTTTGATAGTACCTCTTATTTATATAATCGTTTTTTATCCCCCCCAATTAATATTTGCTCCCTTAATGTTCTCTATACTCTTTTTAATCTTCTTAAGATCATATGTTCGTAAATTAGGGCCAATTACAGGAAGATTGAGAGGATCTTTTGGAATGATGAATGCCACTTTAAATGAAACTCTCACCGGAATAGAAGTAGTTAAAGCTACTGTTCAAGAAGCTAAAGAAATGGAAAAATATTATTCAAAAGCTAAATGGTATCGAGATGCATACATAGATCAAGGAAGAATTCAAGCAAAATACATACCAATTCTAATATTATCAATAGCTATCACACTGGCATTTGCTCATTCTATCATTTTAAATTTTTTAAACTTAATGAGTATAGGAGAAATAATTGCATATTATGGATTATTAGCACAATTGCGATTTCCAACTTTTATCTCAATTTTTGTATTTGCAATCATTCGATTAGCTATTACGAGCTCTGAAAGACTTCTTGATTTAATGAATCGGGAAACTGAAATTGATGAAAATATAAGCGGTATTCAAAAAGCGATAAAAGGGGAAATTACATTCGAAAATGTATCATTCACGTATCCTGAAAGTAAAAAACCAGTGCTAAAAAATGTTACCTTTAAAGTTCACCCCGGTCAGACGGTAGCTATTGTTGGAACTACAGGATCTGGAAAAACAACCCTAACTAAATTGATTTCTCGTTTGTATGATGTAAATAATGGTAAAATTTTAATTGATAATATCGATATACGAGAATATGCTTTAGAATCATTAAGAAGCCAAATCTCATTTATAGAGCAAGATGTTTTCTTATTTTCTGACACATTATTCAATAATATCTCCTTTGGGAGAACCTCTTCAATAAATGAAATAATTCAAGTGGCTAAAGAAGCCCAAGCTCATGATTTTATTAGGGAGTTTCCAAATCAATATAATTCAGAGGTAGGTGAAAGAGGTGTTCAGTTAAGTGGAGGTGAACGCCAAAGGATAGCAATAGCTCGCGCTTTTCTCTCTGATCCAAAAATTCTGATTTTGGATGATTCAACTTCCGCAATTGATTCGAATACCGAGGATAAAATACAACGGGCGATTCGAAATATCCTTAAGGATAGAACCACAATTCTTATAACTCATAGGCTATCTCAAATTCGATGGGCGGATTTAATCATTGTTCTAAAAAAAGGAGAAATTTCAGCTATGGGTACTCATGAAGATCTTTTGAAATCATCCGAAGAATATCAAAAAATATTTATAAAGAAGTTTGATATGGATATTAGCCAATTGATAAAACAAGAAGAGGGTTTCTAAATGGGAATGTATGTCGGCTTAGAAGCCGAAGAATATGATAGGACATATAAAGATAAAATTTTGTTAAAACGGATCTTTCATTATTTTAGCCCATATAAACGGTCAATGGCAATTGTGATTCTTTTTTTAACAATTTCTTCACTCACTTATGCCATTGTGCCAGTTCTTGTTAGTATAGCAATTAATAATTTAGAGACAATTAGAAATCTTCTGTACATCATTTTCTTGTTGAGTATTATTCTTGGATTAAATCTATTTTCTTGGGTTTTCAATTATTTTACTGTGAGATATTCTGCCCAAGTAATTGGAAATGTAGTTTTAGACTTAAGAAAAAATGCCGGGCAGGCAGTTTTAAATCACGATTTATCATTTTTTGATAGAAATCCTATTGGAAAAATTGTTTCTAGAATTAATACTGATTCTAGAGATTTTGGACAAACTGTAGATTTAACTCTTCAATTAATTTCTTCACTACTTGTTATTATCTTTCTAATTATTATTATGTCTTTCATCAATCTTACATTAACTTTAATTACTATTATCACTTTTCCATTATTTTTTGTCATAGCATTATCTTTTAGAAAATTAGCCCGTTCAAAAACATTATTAGGTCAAAGAGCATTAGCTTCTGTCAATGCATATGTTAAAGAAAGTTTTTCTGGCATTCAAATTGCAAAAACTTTTCGACAAGAGGAGAAATTATATAATAATTTTAATGAGGTAAATACTACATCTTATAAAGTTAATATGCGAAGAGCATTTGTATTAAATGCGATATTTCCTTCATTAGGAGTTATACAAGGAATAGTTTTAACGCTATTAGTATTTTTTGGTGGAAGTAGTGTTTTAGGAAATGTAATAAATATAGGGGTTTTAAGTTTATTTTTACAGGGCTTAACTTATTTGTTTTTTCCATTATTAACTTTAGCCTCTTTTTGGCCTACTTTTCAGACTGGTATGGCTGCATCAGAAAGGATATTTGCTCTCATAGATACATTACCTTTAGTAATTCAAAAAGATAATTTAAAACCTTCCAGACTTAATGGTGAAATTGAATTTAAAGACCTTTCATTTAAATATGAAGAATCAAAAGAGGTTTTTGAGAGATTTAATCTAAAAATTAATTCTGGAAGATCTATTGCAATTGTTGGTCATACTGGCGCTGGAAAATCAAGTTTAGCAAAATTATTAGCGAGATTTTATGAATTTCAAGAAGGAGATATTTTAGTAGATGGGATAAGCATAAGAAATTATGATCTTATGGAATACCGTAAACAAGTGGGAATCAT
>JBHLPN010000132.1:4288-8138 GCA_048939445.1 Promethearchaeota archaeon
GAAAAAATGAAGGAACTCGTTTGAGAAATTTTGTATTTCAAAACAAAAAGAAGAGAATTAATTATTTATTTTTTAATTTATGTTAATTAACCTGTAATTTTAGCTAAAATATATGCAAGAATTAATATTGCCCCACCTACAATTGTTAGAATCATACCCCATCCTATTGTAAAACCAAAAATAACTCCTAAATCTGCTAATGCAATAGTAACTGTAGTTGCTAGTACAATTATTATGACAATTTGTATTACTATCTTTATAATTCCCGCAATTAGCCATTTCTTTCTTGCTTTTTTAAGGTCTTTACTTCCCGTTTTTACCCTAATCGCATTAATTAAAGTCAATAGCGCATCAAGCCCAAAAAATACTGCAAAAGCAATACCAACCCAAAAAAAAATCGTTTGAAGGCTAGCTATCTCTGGAGCTAATGGAATATAAGGAGCTAATGCATCCATGAGCCCTCCACCAATTGGAATTAAATCTCCCTCTACAAAAAGAGGGATTAGAGGAATATCGAATGAAATATGCATTATTGGCAAGAATAGAGAAACGATCATTAGAACAACAACCATTATCGGAAAAATAAAGACCCAATCTTTAGCTTCAGTCATAAAATTTCTTCCTCTTTAATTTCATAAAAATTTAAAATTAAAAGAAATAATCAAATACCTTTAAAAAATTTGTATATTCGTCAGCAGTTATATGTAATATAAAAGTAAATTAGATATTTTCTAATAGGGACTATTATTCAAAAGTCGAGTTCATACAAAAAATGGTCTATTAAAATTATTTATAGCTATTTCAATTCATTTAACTTAGGAAAAAGTAAAATTTTATAATATATATGTTGTTGAGTCATTTTAATGAAAGTTACAATTAGATATCATGAAATCTTTAAAGAAAGTTTAGAAGAAGATTTGGAATGGTTGAAAGACGAGTTTGAAATTTTATTCAAATCTAAAATAGGAAATTATAATAAAAAGGAAAAGAAAATTGCTAATGATATCTTTGATTACATGCTAGAAAACACAATGGCATATGACAATATTATATTGTACAATCTGTTTTTTGATGCCATGGAAAATATTGAAAAGATATACCCTGAACTTTTTTAGCCTTTTTTAATTATTTTATTCACATCTAATATAACAATCATTATTAAAATACTAGAACTTAATTTTTTTTAAAACCGGATATCTTCTACCAATTCCAAATGCGCTTTCACTCACTCTAATTGTCTGAACCAATTGTCTACGTTTATATTCCGAATTCAGATAAAGGCTTCTTACTTTATTAATTGTCCTAGTATCAATTCCTAAGCTTTTTAAATTCTCAAATTCAGAACCGATTCCATTTTCTATAATTTCTTCTAATATTGCATCTAAAATTTCATATGGAGGTAAAGAATCAGTGTCTTTTTGATTTTCACGCAATTCTGCCGTTGGAGGTCTTTCTATTATTTCTTTAGGTATAATCTCCTTTTCTTGATTTATCCAATTACAAATATCATAAATTTGAACCTTAAAAAGATCTCCTGGAACATTTTTTCCGCCACATGTATCTCCATATAGAGTACAATATCCTACTGCAACTTCAGATTTATTCCCAGTTGATACCAATAACCAATTGAATTTATTTGAATAATACATTAAAATATTTGCTCTAATTCGCGCTTGAAGATTCTCATCTGCAATGTCAAAGGGTTGCTTTCCGAAATTATTTTTGATTTCTTTTTCATAAGCAACAAAAAGATTATCTATTGGAAATATTATATATTTCATTTTGAGATTCTCACAAAGCTGTCTAGCTAAATCGATACTTTCTTGAGAAGTAAATCTTGTTGGCATCATAATACATGTAATTTTTTCAGGTCCTAAAGCCATGGCACATATGTAAGCTGTAAAAGCCGAGTCTATTCCACCACTTAGACCTAAAACTACACCCTTAAATATTCCACTCTTATGAAAATAATCGTAAAGGTTTAAACGGAGTGCTTTAATTACATTGTCCTTCCAATCTATCTCATGTTCTTGTAGATTATCTAAAGGAGGACCTCCTATTTTCACATCAACTATAGGGGTATCTTCTTCAAATTCTTTTGCTTTAAAAATAATTTGACCAAACCTATTTGCTATAAAACTCTGACCATCATAAACAATTTCATCAAGTCCACCGACCATATTAACATAAACAATTGGCACCGAAAGATTTTTGGATTTTTTACAAATTAATTTTGCTCTTAATTTAAATTTGTTAATATGATAAGGAGATGCATTTATTACAATCAAAATTTCAGCACCATTATTTACAAGTTTATCAGCGACTTTAATTTCATAATTTTCGTCCCATAAATCTTCGCATATTAAAATACCACATTTCAGACCCTTGATATTAATTGGCTCAAATTTATCATCAAAAGAAAAATATCTTCTCTCATCAAAAACATCATAATTAGGTAATAAGCGTTTGTTTTCTATATATAATACATTATTTCCCTCTATAATTAGAGCGGAATTATAAAAATGTTGAATTTTTTCTTTCAATTCTGGGGGATTTGTAAAAGTTCCAAGAATTATTGCTGATTTAGAGTTCAACTTCTTGATATTTTCAATTGCTAATTGATTTCTTTCCTGAATTATAGGATCATATAAATGATCCATAAGAGGATAACCAACTAATGACATTTCGGGAAAGATAATAATATCAGCATTTTGATTATTTCGAATTATCTCTATTATCTTTTTCTCGTTAGATTCAATATCTCCTACAATTGGATTTATTTGAGCAAGTAATAACTTTAATTTTATATTTTGCATCATAAAATCAGTATTTAAAAAATTTGGTGTATGTCTCTTTTTTTTTTAAAAAATCAAAAAAAATTTTAGAAAACTTATAATCTTATGTAGCGATTTCTTTCCCATTCAGAAACTACTACTCTGTAGGCGTCGTACTCTTCGAGTTTAGCATAATAGTAATTTTTAAACGCAGTTTCCCCAAGTACTTCTTTCATTAGTTCAGAATTCTTAAATTCCATTAACGCTTCATGTAAACTCCCTGGTAAAGATATAATCCCTTCTTTTTCCATCTCTTTAGAAGTAAGATGATAGACATTTCTATCTGTCGGTTCTGAAATTTCTATATTCTCTGATAATATACCTTCTAATCCAGAAGTCAAAAGAACGCTGAATTGAAGATAAGGGTTTCCGGATGGATCAGGACATCGAATCTCACATCTTGCAGCGTTAGGTCGCCCATGAAAATCTGGTACTCTAATAAGAGGGGACCTGTTTCGAAAACCCCATGCAAGATAAACAGGAGCTTCATAGCCGGGCACAATTCTTTTATAAGAATTTGGCCAACTACTCAAAACAGCACACATAGCTCTAGCATGTTTTAATTGCCCAGCAATCCATTTTTTCATTAAATGCGATATATTATCTTTATCATTTTCATCGTAAAATACATTTTTTCCATTGTTCCATAAAGATTGATGTACATGCATTCCCGAACCATTTATTCCATCGAAAGGTTTAGCCATGAACGTTCCAACAAGGTTTTGATTCGCAGCAACAGTTTTAACTATTGTCTTTATTGTGATTGTGTTATCAGCTGTATTTACAGCTTGATCATAGCGGAAATCTATCTCATGTTGCCCAAAAGCGACTTCATGATGGATACATTCAACATTAATTCCCATAGCGTCACAATAATCTGCAATTCGATATCTTATCATTTCACTAATATCATAAGGATCATAATCAAAGTATCCTCTCAAATCTGATGGTTTAAATTCTTGTTTAGTATCGGGAGTAAGGATAAAAAATTCCATTTCTGGAGCACAATAGTAAGT
>JBHLPN010000428.1:0-2579 GCA_048939445.1 Promethearchaeota archaeon
TGTACTGAACCATAAAGGTTATTTTAATAAAATTAAACAAAATCTTCAAGGGAAAAAGAATTATGAATGAAAAATTCAGAAGTCAAGTAGTTGTGGAAATGATAAATAATGTGGAAAAAATCGTCAGAGATTATGAATTAGCAATTAAAAAAAATAAATTCGATATCAAATGTCCTTATCCAAAAATAATTAAAGCCTATGAAAACATAAGACAAACGCTTATTAATTTCGGTTGGAATGAACAAGCCATGATTTTCAATGAACAAGTTAAATTTTACCAAGAAAAACTAGAGAAAGATAAAAAATTGCGCATAATTGAGGCTCAAAAAGTGCAAAAACAAAAAGAAATTGAAGATTTTTATAAAAAGAAGGAGATAGATACAATTAGGGCAGTACTTCTCTCTCTCAATAGAGAGGAGAAAATTTTAGATTTTGAAGAGAAAAAGGAAGAAAAACTTAAAGAGTCTGAAGAAATTTTTAATATGATTAATAATGCTGAAAGAATGGGAAAAGAATATGAAAAGGAAATTAAAAAAGGTAGAATCCTTCAACTTGATTGTCCTTATGAAAAAATAATAGAAATTTACAAAAACGCTGAAAAAAAATTCAATAATATTGGATGGAAAAAAGAGGCAAATAAAATATTTGATTCAATCAAATATTATAATGATAAGATTGAAAAAGATAAAAAACTGAGAGTAATTGAAGAGGAAAAAAAAAATTGAAAAAAAAATTGATGCCTATAGAACTCAATCTGAAAGGATATATTTAAAGTTCTTTAAATAATAATACAAATATTTAATACGAAATTTAATATGATAAAATATGAGAAACGAGAAGAAAATCTTCACTTTAGAAAATGTCAAATTGGCTTCAATGGGTCCAGATACTATTGTATATATCCCAAGAGCTTTAATTAAGCATAAGGTTATTGATCCTGAAAAAAGATATAATATACATTTTGAAGAAATTTTAGATAAGAAATCAAAAAAATAAAATTAGTCTTCTTCTCGATATGAACAATGGTTTATAATATTAAATTTTATGTTATGTTCTTTTAAGAGACTTATTATGTCAGGAAGATAATTTAATATTATTTTTTTTTTAGTTTTTATTTTAATAGTTTTAGCAGCATAAGATTCATTTTTTTCAAAAGATTTTTTAATTGGAGTATAGCTTAATAAATAAGCTCTCTCATTATTATGTTTTATTATACAAAGATAAGTGTCTACTGTATTAATCTTTCCCTCTTTTGTTATTGCTCTAAATTGAAAAGATACAGTATTTTTATCTTCAATTCTAAGGTTTTGTAATAATTTATTCAAATCTTCAGGATGTATAATTTTGAAGAATTCCCTCTTTTTCCATAGTGAAACCTCTTCCTGAGTATAGCCAAAGGTTTCTTGAAATTTTCTATTTAAATATTTTATATACCCTTTTTGGATTATTAAAATTCCTAGATTAGAATTATCAGCAAAATAAAGAAATTGATCATCCTTTAATTTAGTTGTATATTTTTCGTTTAAATCTATTTTTGACATATTTTCCCTTTTTTTCCCTAATTATTCTTGTTTTTATGATTGAATTTGATTTTCTTCCTGAAAGGAAGAATAATTATAAATTTCATATTTTAGATTATTACTTTTTAGGAGGTTCTCTATATAGGGATGATATTTCAACATAATTATTTTTTCTTTTTTTATTGTTATTGTTTTAGGAGCATAGATTTCTTCTTTAAAAGTGCCTTCTAATAGATTGTAATAAGATAAAACTGCAAACTTATTATTATATTTAATTTGGTAATTATAATTCTCTATATTAATTATGCTCTTATCTTTTTTCACTCCCCTAAAGCGTATAATTATAGTTTTATTATCTTTTTCAATCTTAAATTTCTCTACTAAATGTTTTAGGTCTTCTGGATGGACAATTTTATAAAATTCTCTCTTTTTCCATTGTGAAATTTCTTCTTGAGAATAGCCAAATATTTCTCCAAACTGCTTGTTATAATATAGTAGATAACCTCGTTGGATTATAACAATTCCTAGATTAGAATTATCAACAAAATAGAGAAACTGTTCGCTATTTAGTTGAGTAGTAAATTCTTCATTAATTTTTTCTTCTGACATTGAATTTATTTTCTGTTAATTAAAAATCTATTCTTATATTTTTAATCTTACATAAAAATGATCGAAATTATTGTATATATCCTTTATTAAATTAGATTTTCAAGTATTTCCATTGTGAAATGAAGCATGCCATCAATATTATTAAAAGTGTTTATAAAAAGAATGAAGAAGTAAAGATTTAAATATTGTAGGGTTTTCATTCTATTTATAGTATTCTCTATAGAAAATCCTATGGAAAAAAGAGTAATTTGACATGTCAGTAGAAAATTACCTAAATGATAAAGAGTCAATATTATTTCTTTTGGAAATAGATCCTAAAGGAGAAATCAAACCTGAAACTAAAAAAAAAAATTAAGGTGAAAGTTTTAGGCATTACCAATAAAAAAGCCTTTCATTTTAAGAAGTTAAAAGAATATGACCGAGTTTATTGTGATATTCCTCTTTACTTCA
>JBHLPN010000429.1:0-2575 GCA_048939445.1 Promethearchaeota archaeon
TAATAACAGAATTTAATCTTAATGAACTTATTGAAGCATTTGAAATATCAATCTCTTTAGCGGTATCTGCAGTTCCCGAAGGTTTAATCGTTGTCATTACAGTAGTTATGTCTATAGGAATGCGTAAGATGGCGGATCGTAATGCTCTCGTTAGAAAATTAACTGCAGTTGAAACGCTAGGTAGAGTTAATGTAATTTGTTCAGATAAAACTGGGACACTTACAAAAAATGAAATGACAGTAGTTAAAGTTTTTCTTGGAGGAGCTGAATATAATGTTGAAGGCGTAGGGTATGCTCTTGAGGGAAAAATTATAGAAGAAAATGGGAAACAAGTTCCTTTATCAGAGAATTATATAAAAAGATTTCTTGAAGTTTGTATGTTCTGCAATAATTCAAATGTATCATTAAAAAATGATGGTACTAATGATACTGATGTAGTTGGTGATCCCACAGAAATCTCACTAAAAGTCCTAGCTATGAAAATGGAATTAGATACTAAGGCTGAAAAGATTGATGAAATTCCTTTTAGTTCTGACAGAAAAATGATGTCAGTTGTCTCAAAAATTGATAATCAGGTGTTTGCTTTAATTAAGGGTGCTCCAGACGTGCTATTAAATAAAGCAGATAAGGCTGTTATGGATGGTCAAGAAAAACCTATTAATGAAGTAAAAGATAAAATACTTCAGAAAAATGAAGAATTTGCGAAAAATGCACTAAGAGTTTTAGGGATAGCTTATAAACCTCTAAAAGAAGGGTACACAGAAGAAGAAATAGAAACTGACTATACTTATTTGGGTTTAGCGGGAATAATTGATCCTGCCCGAGATGAAGTAAAAGATGCCATTGAAGAAGCCAGAATGGCAGGAATCAGAACAATAATGATCACAGGGGATCACAAAATTACAGCGATTGCTATTGCTCATGAAATTGGACTAACAGAATCGAATGAAGCCATAACTGGAGTAGAACTTGAAGAAATGAGTGATGATGAACTTCGTGAAAGAGTTAAAACTGTGGATATTTTTGCTCGAGTTACTTCTGAACACAAATTAAGAATTCTAAGAAGACTAAAAGAACTAGATCAAGTTGTTTCAATGACTGGAGATGGAGTGAATGATGCTCCAGCTGTGAAAGGAGCGCATGTAGGTGTAGCAATGGGTTTAAAAGGGACTGAAGTAACTCAAGAGGCTTCAGAAATGATACTAATAGACGATAATTATGCAACAATCGTAAATGCCATTGAAGAAGGACGTGGAATATTTGAAACAACTAAAGGATTCTTCCGATACATGTTAAGCACGAATTTTGATGAAATTTTCTTGATCCTAACTGCTTATATTGTTATGAAACTATTTTCGACTGTGTTCATTGCCCTTCCAGTAACTCCAATTCAAATTTTATGGCTTAATATTGCTACAGATGGAATCCCTGCTATGGTATTAGGATTTACACCTTCAGATCCAGATGTGATGAAGGAGAAACCGAGAAAAGGATTTACACTGTTGCCTGAGATAAAAGGTCCTGTACTTCTGCTTGGGATTTATACCTCCATTACAGATATAACCTTGTATTTACTTCTATGGACAGTCTTAATTCCAAGCTGGACTGCGGGTGGATTAGACCCAGCACTAACCTCCTCCAGCACAATAATCTTTGGAATAGCCTATTCTGCGCAGGAATATAAAATCGCATTGGCTCAAACTATATTATTTTCAAATCTGGTTATTTGTGAATTAATGTTTGTTTTTACATGTACTTCGAACATCAAACCATTCTATTTATTTCCAAATAAACATCTATTTTGGGCGACAGGACTATCGTTAGGTTTGCAATTACTTATATTATATACACCAATGGGAATTGCATTTCATGTCATACCGTTGAATCATCCTTATTACTGGATAACTCTTTTCATAGGTGCTTTTAGCGTTTCAGTCATGGATGAGGTTAGAAAATGGAGAATTCGTAGGAAGAGGGGGATGACAATGTGGAGTTCATCATAATCTCCATTTATTTTTAATTTTAAAAATCATATATTTTATAATATAATCTTTCTTTTTATCTTCATTTAACTCTTTAATTCTTTTTGATTAATTTTATATTTTTTTTATAATTTTATTTTATAATTAGAACTGAAAAGTTAAATATCTTAAATTGGGATTATAACAATGGATATAGCTGAAGTTTTAAAAAATAAGATTGCAGCAAATCAAACAGTTTTAACTGAATTTGAATCTAAAGAGCTTCTTGAGGAACTTGGAATTCCTGTTCCAATTCAAAAATTAACCGGATCCAAAAAAGAAACTATTTCCGCAGCGGAGGAAATCGGATTTCCCATAGTATTAAAACTTATAGCGGAAGATATAATTCATAAGTCAGATACTGGTGCAGTAAAGTTAAATTTGAAGTCAATCGAGGGTGTTGAGAAAGCATACGATGAGCTTATGAGTATTCCATCTCAAAAGTATAAATACATTTCAGTGCAAAAAATGGCAGAAGAACCAATTACAGAACTTATTATTGGCATGACCACAGACCCCCAATTTGGTCCAGCCTTAATGTTTGGAATTGGTGG
>JBHLPN010000013.1:0-26680 GCA_048939445.1 Promethearchaeota archaeon
TAATCTTTATTTCTACATTTTATTTGAGAGCATAACATCAACAATGCAGTTATGAATTGTGAAGTTAAACTTCCTTGAATCTTAATTTTATTACATATATCACTAATTCGTTCGATTTTAAGTTTTTTACTTGATAATTTGAAACTTGCACCTAATTGTTGTAAGGAATTAAGAAGAGGAAGAATTGGTCTTTTAAGTCGTAAAAATTCTCCTTTTAAAGTAAGACCGCCTTTAATTAATAAACTTAAAGCACTAAATATTCTTATTGTTGTTCCAGAGTTCCCACAATCAAAAGATTTTTTGCGTGATCTGTAACCATCTCTATCACGCTTAACAATATAAGTGTTGTTGCTTCTTTTTAGAATTTTAACTCCTAAAGATCGTAAAAGGTCTATTGTAAACGCAACATCTCCACTTGTTAAAGGATTATTTATTATCGAAATACCATCAGCTAAACTAGCAGCAATGAACGCTCTGTGTGAATAACTTTTAGATCCTGATGCTGTGATTTCACCTTTTAAAATGTTTGATATTGGATTAATTTTAAGATTCATTAAGTAATAAATAGAAAGTTATAGATATAATATTAATTAAATAATTATGAAGGAGTATTGCTTAAATAATCCATAATAGATGTGATAATTTTGGACAATTCATTTGGTACTATTTATAGAATAACGTCATTTGGAGAAAGTCATGGAAAATTTATTGGGATTATAGTAGATGGTGTACCCGCAGGATTAGAATTTGATTTAGAATTTATTCAAAGTGAAATTGATAAAAGAAAACCAGGTCAATCACATTTAGTAACTTCGCGTTTTGAGGAAGATAAAGTTAAAGTTTTGTCAGGTATTTTCGAAAATAGAACAACCGGAGCACCTCTCTGTCTAATTATTGAAAACAAAGATATTGATTCATCAATTTATAGAAAATATAAAGATTTTTTACGACCATCTCATGTCGATTATTCTGTACTAAGGAAATATGGTGGATTTTCTGATTTTCGAGGATCAGGACGCTTTTCTGGGAGAATCACAGCGGGATTTGTAATGGCTGGCGCTTTCGCAAAACTAATTTTGAAAAAAAATAATATTCAGATTTTTGCTTATACAAGAAGTATTGGAAATATTATTGATGAGACAGTATATTCTTTGGATGATATTAATAATTTAATTGAGTTAAGAGAAAAATCTAATATTCGAGCGATTGACAAGGAAAAATCGAGAGTAATGGAATTATTAATTAAAAATATTAAAGATCAAAAGGATTCTATTGGCGGGACGATAAAATGTATTGTTGGAAATTTTCCAGCAGGAAAAGGAGGTCCTATTTTTAATAGCATAGAATCGAATATTAGTAAGGCTATTTTTGCGATTCCTGCTATAAAAGCTATAGGATTTGGAGCTGGATTTAAAGCATCTTTAATGAGAGGCTCTGAGCATAATGATCCATGGATTTTAAAAGAAGGAAAGATTCAAACAACTAAGAATGACTCTGGTGGGATAATTGGTGGGATTTCTACAGGAATGCCAATTGAATTTACCGTTGCAGTTAAACCAACTGCTTCTATAGGTGTTCCTCAGAAAACTGTTAATATTGCAACCATGGAAAACGTAGAAATTGAATTTTCTGGTCGCCATGACCCTTGTATAGTACCTAGAGTAATTCCGGTCGTGGAAGCTATGACTGCTAATGTTTTACTTGATTTCTTACTGATTGAAGGATACATTCCAAGAGTTTTTAAATCTTGAAAGTAGAATTAATATTCAAATGACATCTATTAACTAAAATTTAAACGAAAATTGAAAAAGTATTGATAATAATTGTAGAATAATAATAAGTGAGTTATAATGCTGGTACCAGATCAAAGAAAATTTGTCGAAGATGTTATGAAAATAATAGACCGATGGTCGTTTGAGCAATGTGCTTATTGTGATAATGGATCAATGGTATCAATTGAAGGTATGCTTGACTTTAAATGTAGTAAGTGCGGGAAAACTATGAATCCTACGACATATTTAGGGGAAATTGCCAAAACTGTTTTTAATTATAGAGAACAAATTGAAAATCTCAATAGTAAGCGTAAAATCAAATAATAACTTATAAAATTAAAAGTTAATTGTTTTATATTAATTGCAATAATATTTCAAACCCATTTCTTCTATCTCATAAGTTAAACTCATAGGTTTTTATGATGAATTTACCAATTACAGCAGTTTTATTGGGAGCAGGAAGAAGGGGATTTCATGTCTATGGAAATTATGCTTTAAAAAAGAAAAATAGTCTAAAGTTTGTAGCTGTAGCAGAACCTATAAAATCTAGACGTATAAATTTTGCAAAATTACATGAAATCCCTTCTAATAGATGTTTTGAAACTTGGAAAGAATTACTATCTAGGGAAAAACTTGCAGATATGGCATTTGTTTGTACTCAGGACCAGATGCACACAGAGCCTACTTTATCAGCATTAGATAGGGGATATCATGTATTGTTAGAAAAACCTATGGCACATAAATTGACTGATTGTGTCAAAATAGTAAAGAAAGTTGAGGAAACAGGTAGAATTTTGGGAGTAAGTCATGTTTTAAGATATACAGATTTTTTTTCAACTATTTTCAATATAATAAAAAAAAAAATACTTGGAGATATTATTAATATCTCACATCGGGAAAATATATCATGGTATCACATGGCACACAGTTATGTGCGAGGTCCATGGGCAAATGTCGGAAAATCTTCACCAATGATTTTATCGAAAGCTTGTCATGATTTAGATCTATTATATTGGATGGTAGGTTCTCCACCAAAGAAGATAAGTTCTTTTGGAAATCTATTACATTTTAATTCTAAGAATGTTCCTCATGGAGCACCAGAATATTGTTTAAATGGATGTCCAGTAAAAAATACCTGCAAATATTACGCTCCAAGGACCTATATCGATATAATTCCGATAATTCAAATTATGCAAAAGGGAAAAAATCGATTATATAAAGTTATCGGTAATTTGAGGAAAAATCATACCAAGTTGTTAACTATCTTGGCTAAAATAATTCCTCCATTTAAGAGATTGAGATATTGGAGTGAATGGCCAGTTTATTATATTTATACAGAACAAGAAGAGGACTATTCAGATGAAGCAAAAATTGAAATTCTTAAAACTAGTCAATATGGTAAATGCGTTTATCGTTGTGATAATGATGTTGTTGACCATCAAATAGTTAGTATAGAATTTGAAAATGGAGTTACAGCAAATTTTACATTGCATGGATTTAGTGAAAGAGAAGGTCGAACTCTGAGAATTGATGGAACAGAAGCAACCTTAATAGGAGAATTTCATGATTCTAATAAAAAGTTGACTCTCTATAATCATTTTTCTGGAGAAAAGAAAACCATTATAAATCAAAAATTGTCTTTTAGCACGTCTGAACATGGTGGAGGTGACCCAAAATTAATTGATGCTTTCCTCAAGTCATTAAGAAATCCTACCATTGAACAACCTTTAACAAATGCTAGAGAATGTCTTGAAAGTCATTTAATGGCTTTTGCTGCTAATATTTCTCGAATAAAAGGAATCGTGATCGATATGGATGAGTATCGCAAAAAAGCAGAATCTCTCTGAATAGTTTTCTAAAAAATGAAATATAGTTAATTTATTATAATTAAGATCATAAAATATCTTATAGCTAAAACCAAATTTCGGATAGTTATAAGAATGGAAAAAAAAATTGACACTTCTGCCCAATTTATTGAATTTTATAAGAAAAAAGGTGATTACTTGGTATCTCTTTCTGAAAATCATTTCAAGAATACAGAATATCGTAAATGTCTTGAATTGTTAAATCAAGCTTATGGTTTGTATGTGAAAGGGAATTATACTGAACTTGCTGAAGAAACCAAACAAAGATTCTTGGAAGTCAAAGAAAAATATTTTAAAAAATGAAGAGATTATTCAAATTCTAAAGTTTTGCCTAATCTATATTCAATATCTTCAATATGAGACCCTTGCCAATAAATTTTTTTACATTGAAGATTTGAACATTGATAGAATTCATTGTAGTTATTATAGGTTTCTTCTAATATAATATCTTTTATTAAGTCCTTATTTTTAACTCTTTCTAACTCTGAATTACAGATTGAGCATCTTGCTCGCTGTAGATTAAATTTAAATTTTAAACCGAACATTTTGTTAAGCTGACTAAGATAATTATATATACCTTTTCCCTTAAGATATATACTTCTATCTAAATAGCTCCTATATAAAGGAAAGTCTTTGGTAATGATAAATCTGTCATTCTTACGAGCATAATCAATTAACATCTCATCAGGAACGGGATTCATTTTAAAAAGATCAATTAAATCATTAGCATATATTGTGTCATATCCAAAAATACGCAAGAATCGTGCTAATTTACCCAGCATTGAATTAACTAAAAATTTCATTTTATTGAGGTCAAGCATTTATTAAGTAATTCTAGATTAAATATATTTAAAGCATCTAATAAATTATATATCTGAAATTTAATCACATTAATAAATTAACTGAATTCAAATGGAAGCTAAAGAATTAATGGAAAAAGCTGTAAGATTTCACGGACATATTTGCCCTGGTCTAGCAATTGGTGTTTTAGCTGCAAAATATCTTTTGGAACATGGTTTTGTATATGCACCAAATGAGGAGTTAGTTGCTATTGTTGAGAATGATAATTGCAGCATTGATGCTCTTCAAGTTTTATTAGGAATAACATTTGGGAAGGGCAATCTTATCCATCAAGATTACGGAAAAAATAATTATTCTTTTTATGATAGAAGAACTGAAAAAGGTGTAAAGTTAGCTATAAAAAGCAAGGAATTTAGTAGCAAAAATTTATCAAGAGATGATAGGATTCAGAAATTATTAAAATCAAAACCCGAAAATATATTTAATATATATGAAATAGAATATAATCCCCCAGGATTAGCTCAAATTGAAGATTCTGTTCCCTGTGATATATGTGGGGAACCTGTTCAAAACAGTAGACTTATGACATATAATAATTCTGAAATGTGCATTCCTTGTTATAAGAAAACTAGAGGTTAGTTAGAGATTTTATTTCTCTTAAGTTTAATATTATGGTTTACAATCCTCTAATAAAAGTTAAACATATGGTATTTTTTTTATTAATTGATCTGATAATTCATGGATAATATGCATAATAGTAATCAAATGATAATGCCTGGTGCTGGTCCGTTTTATTTTGAAGGAAATAAAATTGGGATTCTGTTGATTCATGGTGGGGGTGGTGGAACATGTGCTGATTTAAAACCTCTAGCAGAAGATTTGCATACAAAAAAAGATTATACTATCAGTGTTCCTTTACTTCCTGGGTATGGAACAACACCTGAAGATTTAAGAAATACTCAAATTAAAGATTGGAAATCACATTTAGATAAAGAATTATCCAAAATGATGGATAATTGTGATAAAATTATAGTAGGAGGTCATTCTATGGGTGGTGTTTTAACATTGATACTAGCAGCAAATTACAATTTAGATGCAATATTTACAATAAGTGCACCAGCAGGAATTCAAAGATTTTTGTTTTATCTTGTTCCAATATTTAAAAATTTTGTAAAATATCATGCTATTAATTCAGAACAATTTAAAGAAGATACAAATGGAAAATGGGTCGGTTATGATAAAATTCCCTTAAATATTGCTACAAAAATGAAATATCTTATGAAAGAAATGAAGAGTTTTTTAATAAAAGTAAAATGCCCTGCATTACTATTTCAAGGATGTCTAGATTCCGAAATTAAAAGAAAAAGTATGGATTATATTTTCGATAACGTCATTTCCAAGAATAAGAAGAAAATTTGGTTAGAGAATACAAAACATGCAATTTTAGATAGCCCAGATCATAAACAAATCGTATTAGAACTAGTAAATTTCATTAATGAATTTTGTCCTTAAATTATTTATTTCTAAATAAATTACTAAAAATATTGAGAGTAGACATTTGTAATTTTTAAATAACCTAAATTATGATTAATAATAATTTCTTAAATATTTTATCGGACCATCAATACTTTATTTCTATGAAAAACAAAAATAAAACTATACAGAAATTAATGAAAATCATATTTGAATAACAAAGTTAAACAATGTAGCATATGAGATGAAGTAAGAATGATTAAAAATATAAAGAAGGGCCATACTTTATTAATAAAAGGTCCAGCGAGAATAACCCTTTTAGAAGGAAGGATTGATGTTTTCGGAAAAATTTATCTTCCAGAAAAAGAAAAATCTACAGAAATTTCAAATTTAAACGACGTTTTAATAGTTCCAAGTGCCCAAAGTTATCCAATTTATGCTGTAGAGAAATCAAAATTAGAAATTTATATAAAATCTGAAGAAAATCTTAAAATTATCGAAGAAAATTCGATTTCTCCTAAGTGGAGTGAAATAAAGGATTCTATATTAGAAGAGTTAAAACAAAACCCTACTACTCCCTTAAAGATAATGGTATTAGGAATTAGTAGTGGAAAAACAACTTTTATAAAATATCTAGCTAATAATTTTCTAAAAGAGGGATTAAAAGGAGGATATCTTGATTCGGATCTAGGACAACAAATAATATATATTCCAACTACGATCAACATTGGTTCTATTGATGATTATATTATTTCTAGCGAAAATATTAATTCTGAGAAAACTGTTTTTATTGGTGCGACTTTCCCTAAAGGGAGTAATAAATTCATAGTATCTCTTTCATGTAGGAATTTAATAGAGGATTATATCACTAAAAATAAAGATGCTGACTTTGTTTTAATTGATACTGATGGTTGGATTAAAACTGAGGCAGGAATTCTTTATAAAAACTTTTTTATTAAGACAATAGATCCCGATATTTTAATTGTTTTCCATGATGAGTCAATTGAGGAACTCCAAATCATCGAGAACACATCCTCGAATTCAAGAAAAGATAGAAGAATGTATATAATTAAAGAAAAAAATAAATACTTCTATGAAAAAGACAAAGAAGAAAGAAGATTTTTACGCCAAAGTCAATTCTCTAAAAAATTCGAGGAATTTAGAAAGATTTCAATTCCTTTAGACCATATGAAATTTATAAAAGCTGAATACGACAAAGAAAAAGATCAAATATTTGAAAAGGAGATAAATATTAAGGATCTTGTTAATCTTCCTTATCATTATGTTATAATAGGTTTAATGTCTGAAAAATCTGATTTAATAGAAATTGCACTCCTATTCACAATAAATATCGAGAAGAATTATATTTTATTGTATTCAAATTTAACATATAAGCAACAGCTTAAAGTAAAGAAGATTTTACTGGGATCTCTTAGGTTGAGTACTAAGGGGAATCATCAAGGGTATTTATATCTCTAATTTTTATTTTTCTTGTATATAACTTTTCTATCTTCAATTTTTGTAAGGATAGAATAAAACTAATTTTTTTAAATTGTGGAGTAATTATAATAATTTATGAGTAATGAGAATCTTCTCACTATGTTTCTAAAATTAATGTCCTCAAAAATTTCAGATTCAGATTTAGAATTAATCAATTTGGGAAAGTCTTTAGGATTAGACTTAGTATCGTTTGCCGATCTAAGAGCTTCCCAAGAAGACAATTTTGCTGACGAAATAAGGAATAAAGCTTTAGAAAAGATGGAAAAAGAAAATGATAATATTTTAAAAAGCAAAGATTCATTTTATGCTGGTAGTATTGATTTCATGGTATCTGATGAACCTGAAGGGAAAAAATTTTTCCTTTTAGAAACTAATGGTGGATCTCATCGAGGACTTTCAATTATTACTGAAAAACAACAAGCTCTTTTATATGGTGGATATTTAGAAGCTATTAATCAAGCAATCAAAGGAAATAAAAGTAAACTAGACAAAGTGTTTGTGCTAATTGGAGTAACTGTAAATGATGGATTAATTCATGAAAAAGTAATAATGATAGAGTATTTTAGAAAATGGCTTAAAGCTAATGGGTATTATGTAAAAATTTTTAACACTGATAATTATGATAAAAACTTCAGAGCCGACGTAGTGTTTTTAATAGCTGATTATAGGCAATTATCTACATCTCTTTCATTTTCTAATAATTGGATTAAATATAAAGGAGAGGAAGTTAGTGTTTTAATAGGCGATGGTATCACAAGACGTTTCAAGAATGAAGATTTCTCAAAATTAATTAAAAAAGATTTCCGTAAAGTAAATTCAATTTTAGTGAATCCTATATTTAATATAACCGATGATAAATCTTTAACATATTTAGCAAGCTATTTTAGTAAAGATATTCTCAAAAAGTATAATTTAAAATATCTCTTATTTACAAAAGCATTTACTGAAAAGGATTTAATAAAAAAGTTAAAATTTCTTATAAAAGAATATAAAAAATCCTTTATAATTAAGCCTAGCGGAGGTTCTGGAGGAGCTGGAGTTATGCCAGTCTCAAAAGATGAAGATCCTCTTAATATTGAAAATATTGTTGAAGAAAGCAAAAAGGAATTTTATGCTAAGTTCATGAAGTCTCGTGATCCTTTTCCATACACCATTCAAGAGATGGCAGATTTCTCGTTAATCGATTGGCAAGAAGGGAAACATACATTTGATCTACGAATTTATTTAGCTCAAAGAGATGGTAAAGTTATCCCTATCGGTGGACTCGCTCGAATTGCAAAACGGGAGTTTATTAGGAAAGCAAAATTAAACAAACAAGAATTTGTAGTTAATTTGTCCGGTTATAATGGCCAAATTGAAGTTGAACGTGGAATAGGGTTTTCGGATAAAAACTGTATTTTATTAAACTTAACAAAGGAAGATTTTGTAAATATGTTTTGCATAGGTTGTGTTTTATTCTCAAGCATAGTCAGAAATTATCATAATATTATTCAATTCTCAGATTGGGATAAAATAATTGATTGAAATGAATATTGATACTTTAAAAGCATTATTAGATATTGATCATCGGACCTTTTTATACAATAATCTCCTAAATGAACTAGAACAAGTTAAAAGTTTAGATTTTGTAAGTTATCAGGCTTTCGAAACTTCTGAAGGCATTATTCCTCTTATAAAAATTGATAAAAATTCCGCGTTTGAAGATATAAAGCATGTAAAACTCTTTGTTGGGGCACAACATAATGAATATAACGGTCTTTTTAGTATACTAAAATTCTTTCAATTATTAAGGGAAGATAAAGTTAGAATTAATGAAGTTGTTAGAACAGATCAAATCTTATTTTTTTTACCATTATTGAATCCTTATGGATTCTTAAATCCTTCTAGAAATAACAAATCTGGTTATTATTTAAAAAATGGTACAAACCTTAATAGATACTGGCGTAGAGCATTCGCTCCTGAATACAAAAATGGGATGATTGATTTAAATGGATTCAAAACGCCCGAACAAGTCACTATTGTGAAAGAATTACTTCAAGAATATTGGGACAACGAAGATATACATTTATATATCCTCGATTTTCATGAGACATCATTACTAGAAAGATTTCCAATTGAATTAAGTGCAAATTTAAATTTATTTTACAAATTTGATCATTGGCTTAAAGAAGGGATGGTATTAAATATCATAAAGTTATACGGTATTCCTTATTATCGGAAACCATTATTTTTTAAATGTAATCCTTCTGCTGATCACACACATCTAAATTTGACTCACAAGCAATTTGAAAAAGTTTTTGAAAAACTCCATGACTATATTTCAAAGAACCAAGGAAAGGGAAAATTACCTTTTTATTTTTGTTATAGTAACAAAAGTAGAGATTACTGCTTGAAATTAGCAAACAAAGTCTATAGTAATTTAAAAGAAAAATTATGGGAAACTTACTTTCCAGGATTTGATCACTATTTCCATGATCATGGATGTTTTGTAAGGATGAGTGATGCAACTTCTCGTCCTAGAGTGTATTCTATGGAATTAGAGTCCCAGAAACATTTCTTCAATATTTTTAAAGAAATAAAAAAATCAAATTTCGATCCCAAATATTTTGAAAATAAACTTAATTTAATTAATGTAAGTATAGAATTAGCTCTTGAAACAATACTAGAAATGATTAAATTATTTTAACACTTAAGAGCGAAAAAAATACAACAAATTACATTTTTAAGAATCTAAGAATCTAAGAGCGGCTCCAACTAGGACACATTCATTTTTTTTTTGTGAGTGTCCACCCTTCTTCAAGATAAGTAGATTAGTGTCCGGGGATTCTAAGATCATTCTATTTTCTTTAAAGTTTTTAAATTTTAATACTCTGTCGTTTTTACAGTGGACTAACATAACCTTTCTTGAAAATTTTTTCCATTCTTCTAAAGATAATTCACCTTTAGCATTTTGAAAGATTAAATAGGGGGATAATTGATTATTCTCTTCATTTTTTAGAAAAAGCTTAACACCTTTAATTAGATAACTTAATAAGACAATAGGATTATATTTTGGCAAATTTTGTTTATAATATGACATTGAAGAAATCGCAATTATTTTTTTAATATCTTTATTTAAAAAACCACCAGATAAAACTGTTATAGCACCCATGCTGAAACCAATGCAATGAATTTGTTTTTCTGAAAGATCTTCTTGATTTTTTACCCATTCAATCACTCTTTTAAAATCTTCAATTCTTTTTAAAAAGTCGCTTCTTTTACCAGTTTTTCTAGATTTTCCAGTACCCCTTGCATCATAAGCTAAAATAATATAACCTTGATAAGCTAGTGGAAAGTAGAGATACTGAAGAGTTTCTTTTGTATCAGAAAAACCGTGACAAATTATGACAATCCCGTTTTTTAAATCACTTTTAGTTTTCTCCCGATTTTCTACTAGATTTGCTGATAAAAATCCATCAGAAACATTAATTTTTATATTTTGAACATTCAAATCTTTGAGAAAAAGCTTTCTCCATCGATCGAACCAGAGATCTCTAAAAGACCAATAAATTTCAAATGGTGTATATACTATTAAAAACGTGGTTGTTGATAAGATAAAACATCTTGGAAAAGCAGTTGTATAACATGGATTTCCTAACCAAATATTTACTTCCCAAATATACCAGCTAAATAAAATATCAATAATCATTAATATGATACGTTTTAAAGTATTTGAAAGCAAGTTTTTCCACTAAAAGAATATAATCAAAAGTGATTTGCGCGATTAATTATTAAAAAAATAAAAAGTAATTTATTATGGCTTCTTTGGTTTTGGACATCCATAATCATGAGCAATTTTACAATCAGGTTTACTTCTTAAACCGGGGCAAGGTTTACATTTCACATCTCTTAGCATCTTAACAACTTCATCCACTTCCATCCCGAATTCTTCATCTTCATCTTCATCTTCTAACATATCATCTTCTATTTTACTTAGATCATACTCAATATCCTCTTCTAAATCGTCTTTCCAATCAGAAAGATCCAATACTTCATCTCCATCTTCATCTACTTTTCCAGTGGGAATTTCATATTCATCTTCTTCACTTGGAGCACTCTTTTTTTTAGCCATAGTTCTCACTCACATTTTTATTTGATTTTACTTATTAATGTTTTAAATATATAGTTTTTGTTAGAATTTAATTTTAATTCGATTTTGTTAAAAGAAACACTAGTGGAAAATTGTCTTATAATTGAAATTATTTTTTAATACTTCATTTAATTCATTTAATAAATCTGTATTATCATGTAGTCGCTTATATAATTTGTTTATTTCAGTTAAAATAGAATCTACTTCGTTTACTGAGTATATTTTATAGTTCTTTATATCGAATCGGGGAGTTAAAAATTTACACGGCACGTTTTGTGGTCCCATTTTTAAATCAAACAAATCTCTTAATACACTATAGTTTAAATTAGAGGTTAAGTAAAATTCATCTAAAAACAACAATTTCACTAGAGAATTACTCAATCTATCAAAAAATATAATGATATTATTTATCCCGTTATAGTATTTATTTTTAAATCTCTCTAATTCTGGATTTTCTACGATTTTAGGCTCGTGTGAGTCAAGATCATATTTTAATTGTGAAAGTAGTTGTAATATTTTTCCCAATTGCGACAAAAACACAGGAAATTTTCTTGGCATTGGTAATTTTTTAATAAAACTACCATTAAATCTTAAATAACCGCCAGCCATATGTAATGTGCTAAATAATGTTTTAAATACCAAATCCAATAATTTAGAATTTAAAATTGTTAAAAGACCGAACAATTGATCAGTATTGTACGAAGCAATTTTTATAAAATAAAGACCTGTTATATTGGCAAATATACCTGGATCATAACAACACGTTAAATATTTTGCGATTTCCCTGAAAATTAATTTTTCGCTATTAATTTCACTCCAAATATCTTCAAAATTGGGATGATATTTAAAATATGAAATTTTAATATCTTTCCCCGCAGTTTTTATTCTTTTATTAAATTTAACATGATATTTTTCTATATTACCCGTTCCAATTAATAATAAATCATTATCAGATTGGCGTTTATCACTAATATTGTCAAAATGTTTGCTATATTTTAAAAAACCAAAAGGTCGATATATAATTTTTAAATCTTTAAAGGTTTCGGCTAATGTTTTAAAGTTTCTAAACAAATATGTGATTAATTCAATATTTCCAGAGATAGGAATTACTTTTGAAGGAAATTTATTAATTAAATTTTGATGAAATTTTAAGGGCTCAATCCTATTATTTTCATTTAGCTCATTCAAATTATTGAAAGTCTTAATACTTACCTCTTTTTCCGTATTTTGCTTAGATTTTTTTAGAGATAAAATAATAGGATATGTAGCTGCGCTTTGAAATATTGGTAAAGACGAAATATTTATGATTTCTTTAATTTCTGATTCGTTTAATAATAAGTTTCTGATCTTAATGCCATAATCTGCAGATAGGAATTTATTAGGTAAAATAAATGAGAGGTATCCGTTATTTTCTAATAATTCTAAAGATCTCTCTATAAAAAGTATTGAAAGATCAAATAAACGATAAGCCGTCTTAAATCTCTTAGTTAATTTCTCCTTAAATTTAATATCTTTAATCTTTTTATTTTCTACATAGGGAGGATTTCCAATTATAATATCGAATTTATCGGAAGTAAATTCTAAAAGAAAATCTAAGTTATAAATATTAAATGTTAAATCTAATTTTTCAATGATGTGGTTAAGATCTGTAAATTTTAACCTCTTAAAGTTAACATTTTGAAGGGCTAAGCTGCTTGCATTATTAGATAAAAGCCATTTAATTAATCTCAGCTTCGAGATAATAATAGCTGAGTTTTCAATTTCAATACCAAATAGATTTTTTTGAATTATTAACTTTTTAGTATCAAAGTCAGACAGTTCTGGCACTAATATTCGATAGAACTGATAAAGTTTTTCAGCGATAGCAATTAAAAATCTCCCTGAGCCACACGAAGGGTCTAAAATCCTAGCTTTTTTAATTGTTTTAGTTAATTTGTTTTTCAAGTTCTGATTTTTAATTATTGAAATAAAAATTTCTTCTATACTAAAATCATCCTGATTAACTATTTCAGAATATTTAAAATCTTCTAGATAAATTCTAAAAAGATTAGATACAATATAATCTACAACTTGATTTGGAGTATATATTATTCCAAGATTATGATGCTCATTTTTTTTAAGAAATTTTTCATATTCATAACTTTCGATATGTTTTTCAATACGATTTAAGAACGGAGTCAATAAGTCTTCCATTGTAATTTAACTATGAATTTTAATTTCTTTATTTATAAAAATATAAGAAACTATTATAAAAATAATAGAATTATTAAAAAATATTTAAAATATAACAATTAGATTGAGTTTGAATTTGATTGAAAATTCATTTTTATATGATTTAATAAGAAATCCACAAAAAATTTCTAAATTAAAGTTTGATAATATTACAGAAATATTAAGAACAGTTAATAATATTTTAGAAGAAGAAAATTTACTCCTTGAGTTTAATCTTAAACAAAAAATTGAGGATGTTTACGTAATAGGAGATATCCATGGAAATTTAAAGACATTGATTAAATTAATTGAAATCATTAACAAGAATAACCCTAAATTAGTAATTTTTTTAGGAGATATTGTTGATCGTGGACCAAAGCAACTAGAATGTTTATTAATAGTTTTGGCTTTAAAGATTCTTTTTCCTTTAAAATATTATTTATTAAAAGGAAATCATGAAACATTGGAAATGAATCAATACTACGGTTTCTTTCAAGATTTCATTTTAAGATTCAATGATCCAAGTAAATTCAGCGAAATCCTAAATTTTTATAATTTAATACCGATATGTGCGTTAATTAATGGAACAGTTTTATGTTTACATGGAGGGATTCCACAAGATAATGATATTTTGAAAAAATTAAAAGGTAAAAAGTGTAAAGATTTCAATACATTACTTAAGTCAATTAAACAAGGTATATTTCAAATTATGTGGAATGACCCTAAATCTGGATTACATGGATTTTCCAATAGTTTTAGAGGTGCGGGGATTAAATTTTTTGGCAGTGATGTTTTTGAGAATTTTATGGAACATAATAATCTCAAATACCTTATAAGGGCACATGAATGTTTTCCTGAAGGATATCGATGGTTTTTTAATAAACGATTGTTATCTATATTTTCTTCAGCAAATTATAGAGGAATTTTTTCTCCAAATCCTGCATCTTATGCAATAATTAGAAATAACGAGATTATTCCAAAAATTTTAGAATAATTAAACTACTTCCAAACGAAGATTTCTATTTTTCAAGAAATATACTGCTAAAACTAGGAGATTGTTAACACATTCTTACTTCTTATGTAATTTGAGAGGCATCTGGTTTAATAAATAAGAGGTTGTTTCCACGGATGAAAATTTCGTTGTATTTTGCAACAGGAGTACCCTCAAGCAACTCGGTGGCATCTTCTAAAATCATGTTCATGTATGCATCTATTTCCTTTAATAATCCCCTATATTCAGTTCCATCTTTTAATCTGAGTAAAATTATGGATCCTTGACTGTTTTGCAAAATCTGTAGAGGATTTTTAGATCTCTGTTGATTATTATTTTTGCTTGACATTTTTACTTCTTTTAACAAAAAATTATTATAATATTTATTGAAAAGATAATTTAAAGATAGAATTTTTTTGAATTAAAACCTTACGACATTAATAAACAAGATAAAATTCGGCTGGTTATCATCTTGGAAGAGCGCTCTAAAAATGATAATAAAAAGAAAAATATAATCGAAAAATACAACTCAACTTCTTATTTTTATGATAAAAGATACAGAGCTATACAAGAAGAGAAGTATGAAATTTTATTAAAGAATTACATAGTAAATGATAAAAATATTTTAGACTTAGGCTGTGGTACAGGATTATTCTTTCAATATGTTGCTAAGTCATTATTGAATAAAGCTTTGATTACAAGTAATTATATAGCAGTAGATATTTCTTGGAATATGCTATTAAAATTCAAATCGAAAATTATTAGTCCTAATTATAGCAAATATCCTCCAAATTTAATATTATCCGACATAGAATATTTACCTTTTCGAGATAATATCTTTTTTTCAATTTTTTCACTTACTTCTTTCCAAAATTTACCTCATATTAAGAATGGAATCAAAGAATCGTTTAGGGTGAGTAAACATAATGCTGATTTCAAATTTTCAATATTAAAAAAAAAATTAGATTTAGAATCATTGTTGAAAATATTAGAACCTAAGATTAAAGGACTATCAGTAATAAAAAGAGAAAATTTAGAAGATATTATTGTTCAAGGAAAAATAGTAAAAAATTAAGGATTTCAACTTCATTATTTATAAAAGAAGTGAAGGATCTCATCTACATTGCTTTCAATGTTAAATTTCTTTTGAAAATATGTACATATATTAGTAATATCTCTTTCTAAAAGCAAATTAGCATTGGGATGATCTGTTGGAACCCATTGCATCCAATCAATTATTAGGATGTTTCCTTTTTCATCTAGAATAATGTTAAATTCCCCTAAATCCCCATGTATCATTTTCGCTTTTTTATAAATTATTTTATATTGCTTTATAATTCTATTAAAAATTTTTGCGGGCTTTTTAATGCTTTTATAATAGACTAACTCTTTTCCCCTAAGATATGACATTATAATTATATGTCTATTATAATCAATTGGTTTGGGAGTATTTAGATTGAGAATATAGATTTTTTCGAGAGCTTCATATTCTTTTTTAGCAGCAAGTCTATTTATATAAAGCCAAGAAAGATGACCTCTATCTCCAATAAGATCACGATATTGTTTTATCTTTTTAAAGCTTGTTCTCCCCATTCGGTAAAATTTGGCCGCATAAATATTTTCATCGTCATCCATACAACTATATACATCTGATTCTTTACCTTTACCTATGAGAGGCCCCAATTGACTGATTACATTTTTTTCGACTAAAGTATGCAACGCAAGTAAATCATATGCCTTAGAATTAAGTGTGTAGGCAATTTCATGTTTTGATGCATCTCTAATTATTAAATCAAATTTATGAACTCTTTTGAGACGAAAAAGAGTCTCTTCCATTTTGTATCTTGAATAAAACTTGATATTGCTAACTGTGACAAATTCAGATCTTCTCATCCCAATTTCAATTGCCATAAGTATTCTAAGATCTTCCTTTTCCAGTTCAGTAAGAAGATTTGCTACTTCCACGCTTTTTTCAGCTAAAAAATGAATTTTACATAGGTTTTGAAAAAAGATATTAATTTATATATATTTGGTATTTCAAAAATCAGAATTGCAATTAATATTAAAATCAAAAACATGAAGATATCTTTCTGCAATATCAGATAACTAGTTAAGGTTGAACCCTCTTGAAATAAAAATAAAAAAACTCCCTGATTTAAATAAATTATTAACCCTATTGAGATAATTAAACCATTTAACGAAAATATTATAACTTGATTTTCACTTTCAATTATTCCAATTAAAATGTTAATAGAAAGAAGGATTATTATAATTAAAGTAAATATTTTCGAATTATTAATCCATCTGGTGTAATTTATACTACTTACTTGATAATTAATATTAATCTTTGGCCAAAATAATGAAGTGCTTAAATTTAGAAAAGATAAAATGGGTAAAATTACTGTAATGATTATAGAAATACTGTAAATCCGAATAGTAGAAAATCTACTAAATTTCAAAATTTTCCCTTTTCTTAATTTTATAGATTCAAATAAAGAATCAACCATGTTTTGAATTTCAATTGGGAAATTTTTTTGTGCCAAGACAAATTGAATATTTAACTCTGGAAATGTAGAAATTAGCTCTTTAATTTGTTTATATCCCTTCCTAAAATTTGCTTTTTTACTTTTTGGGCCAGTCCAAATGTATATAATTTCTTTTTCTTCATCCAAAATTGCACAGATATCTTGTGATAGCAGACGATGTTCTTCTTCGATCCAATGAGATTTAGAGTCATCAAATATGAATGTTCTAAGCATATAATATCTACTTAACTTAACTAAAATTAGCTTTTATTTTTTTCTATAAATTAATAACGATCTATAAAAAGCTAAAAATAAAATAAGAGAATTTTAACTAATCCTTCACTATTTAAAGATTTATTTATTTTCAAGTCTACTTTTTATTTCTTTCCACATATTATCAATATACTCTTCATAAATTTTTGTTGTCGTCTCATCAATGGATTTAAATCTTTTCTGAGCTTTCAAGTACTCTGAAATTGGTTTTCGTTTAGATGAGTCTAAATATCTTTTACTTGATTTTGATATTTCAAACTTACCATTAATTACCTCATAAAGAGGCCAAAAACCTGTTTCATTTGCCAACCTACCAATTAACATTGTATCTTTAGGATCATATCCCCATCCAGGGGGACAAGGTGACAAAATATGGAGATATTTTGGTCCATATATATCCTTGGCTCTTTTGAATTTTTCAAATAAATCGAGAGGGTAAGCAGCATTAGCAGTAGCGACATAAGGGATACCATGTGCTTCTAATATCTTGGGCATATTTTTTTTATGAACTTTTTTACCCTCCGGAGTTGTGGTTGTTCGCACGCCGAGTGGGGTTGATCCACTTCTCTGTACGCCCGTATTCATATATGCTTCATTATCATAACATGCATAGATAAAGTTTGTTCCTCTTTCTGCGGCACCACTTAAAGCTTGTACTCCTATATCGGTTGTTCCGCCATCTCCCGCAAAAGCAAGAACAGTAATTTCTTCTGCTAAACCTTTATCCTCTAATGACGCCAGGATTCCAGATGCAGAAGCTCCAGTTGTAGCGAAAGGTGTATGATAAACTGATACTTTTGTTGAACAGAATCCTTGCATGCCATGTAAAACTGTTAAACAAGAAGCTGGCACTGTTACTAATGTTTTAGCCCCTAATGCTTTTAGAGCTATTCTATAAATCAATGCCATACCACATCCCGCACATGCACGAGTACCGGGATATATAAATTCCTCCTCAGGAAGATCCATAACATTTACCAATATATTTCACCCCCTCTTAAAGTACGTTGATTCATCATAATCACTCAATTCATCTAATCTTAAACCCAAAAAATCAGTTTTATTTGTAAATATTCCTTGCTTGAATTCATCTAAAGCTTTATAAACACCAGAAATGATATGTTCTGTTTTAACATCTCTACCACCTAAACCAACAATATAACCCTTAATATTTGGTCTATTTTTTAAACCATAAAGTGCTGCTTTTAGTTCAGAAGATAAAACCCCTTCATATCCATATCCAATATCTCTATCAAAAACTATAATGTTTTTCTTGTCTTTGAAAAATTCCCTTAATTCTTCAGACGGATAAGGTCTGAATAGTCTAAGACTTATTAATCCAATTTTAACTCCTTCATTTCGAAGTTTTTTAATAGCTATTCTAGACTGCGAAGCAACTGACCCTATAGCTAAAATGATTGTCTCAGCATTATCGGTTTCAACTGTTTTATAGATCCCGTTTCCATATGATCTGCCAAATTTTTGGGCAAATTCATCATGAACTTCTTTAATTACATCAATTGAATTTTCTAATGCTTTTTGAAGTGCATATCTATATTCATAATATCCTGGAGCGGTTCCTTCCTCTCGCTTAACAATATGAGGTGTAGTAACAGGATCAATTCCTTTTACTTGTGAAATGTCAGATAAATTTATATGGTGTTGTAAGGGTGGTAAGAATTCATCAATTTCTTCTTGTTTTTCTAACTTAACAGGCATTAAAGTATGGCTTAAGATATATCCATCATAGGCACAAATTACAGGCAAGGAAACTCTTAAATCTTCAGCTATTCGAAAAGCTTGGAGATTAGTATCATAAATTTCTTGATTATTTTCACACATAAATTGAATCCATCCAACATCTCTTATGGTTATGAAATCTTGATGATCAGTCCAAACACTCCAAGGAGCTCCTAATGATCTTGTTGCCAAATTTATCACTATAGGTAATCTATTTCCTGAAGCCCATGGTAACATTTCATACATCAATTCTAATCCATGGGCAGAAGTTGCAGTACCAACTCTTGAACCTGTAGCTGAGGCAGCACAACATACTGCTAATGCTGAATGTTCGGATTCAACTTTTACAAATCTAGCTTTTAGTTTTCCTTCTGCGATAAATTCGGCAATTTTTTCAACTACAGGGCTTTGAGGTGTAATTGGATAAGCTGAAACGACACCTACTTTTACTTGCCTAAAAGAATGTGCTGCTGCATGATTTCCAGTTAGAAGTATTATATTTTCATCAATATTAGTCTTTTTTTCTTCAATAACAGTCATTCAGATTTCAACTCCTCCATTGTAATAGCTTTAACTGGACATTCTTCCATACAAATACCACATCCTTTGCAATGCTCTAAATCAATTTCGGGTGGAATAGTTCTCGTCACTACAGCCTCAGGGCAATAAAGCCAACAATTAAAGCAGCTAGGTTTCCCAGATTTAACTGGAATGCATTTATCTAAATCAATTTTTGGTTTCTTTGAACTCCAGGTCCCAGTTTTACCTGCTTCTCCAATAACTGGTTTTTGAACTGAACCTAATATTTTTTGATAATCTTTTTTTGAGTCTGTCATCTATACATCAAAAATAGTTATAAATCAGATTCTGTATGAAATCAAACGTAGATAAGTTTTTAATTCTTACCATTTATAAAAATAAAAGTTTAGGGCAAAATTCATGTATTTCATTAATATTAGCAATAATATGATTAAGATAATTAACGAGTATTAGGCAAGAGATTATATTTGGTTTAAATAAAAATTAAATACTAATTATTTCATTAAACTCTTAGGAAAAAGTTACAAAGTTTGTGAGTTCTATAATACCTTCTGGAGGTATGTTTTTTTAGAATAATTAATATAATAGCAGGTTAAGAAAAAAGTGGAATTTTCTAAAGATAGATTTATACAGATAATTGAGAACATTAAAGAATGTTATTTTGAGGTTGATTTAAAAGGTACATTTACATATTTTAATGATTCTTTATGCAAAATTACTGGCTATTCAAGAGAAGAATTAGAAGGATTAAATTATAAATATCTTGCTGATGAAGAAAACATGAAAAATATATTCAAGGGATTTAATTCTGTTTATAGAACAGGTGTGCCATTAACGGATTTCGAATATCAATTTAAAAATAAAGATGGAGAGAAAATAATCGGTGAAACTTCTGTATATTTAAAATATGATTCAAAAGGAAATAAAATCGGATTTTACGGAATATTTAGGGATGTTACTAAGAGAAAAGAAGAGCAAGAAAAATTTAAACAAGAATTAGAGCAAATAGTAAAAGTTAGGAATCAAGAATTAAGAGAATCTGAAGAAAAATATAGCAATCTTTTCCATCATTCAAATGATGCTATCTTTCTTCATGATTTAGAAGGTAATATAATTGATGTTAATCAGAAAGCTTTAGATCAATTTGGATATACAAGAGAAGAGATATTAAATTTAAAAATTCCAGAACTTCATCCAAAAAGAGAATTAGAAGCATCTAAAAAAGCCTTTGAGGAGATAGCTAAAAAAGGAGTTATAAGATTTGAGATAAGCTTTCAAACGAAAAATGGAAAAATTTTTCTCGCTGAAGTATCATCAAGCTTGTTTGATGTGGGAGGAAAGCAAGTGATTCAAGGTATAGTACGTGATATTACAGTTCGCGTTTTGACAGAAAAAATGTTAAAGGAATCAGAAGATAAATATCATCAATTATTTAATAAAGCTCCTTACCCTATTATATTATTTGATTTAGAAGGTAATATATTAGACTGTAATGATGCGACAATTAACTTTCTTTCAACCCATACATTGAAAGATTATATTGGCAGAAATTATAGAGAATTTTGGTCTTATCATGAGAAAAATATACCTCTAATTGCTTTGTTTTACAATATATTTACTGATATTGTTGAAACTGGTAAAACATTAAATTTTGAATTTCCAATCCACCGAACTATAGGTGGTATAATATGGTGTTATGCTACAGCTTCAAAGATAAATATTGGGAAAAAAAAATTCATCCAAATTATATTAATGGATATTTCAGCACAAAAAGAAGCACAACAGAGTTTAAAAGAATCTGAAGAAAAATACAGGAATTTGGTAGAAAATGCTCATGAAGGTGTATGGGCAGTGGATGAAAATGATGATACAATCTTCGTTAATCCAAAAATATGTGAAATGCTTGGTTATACTAGAGATGAGATAATGAGTAAAAACTTACATTTCTTTTTAGAAGACTCAATGATAAAGTTGATCAATAGTTATCGAAATCGCAGGGAGATGGGTTTAAAAGATACTTACGAACTTGAGTTTATAAAAAAAGATGGAACCATTTTAAGCACAAGTATAAATGCTGCTCCAATTTTGAATGAAGATGGAGAGTTTAAGGGTTCATTTGCATTTATTAATGATATTACAAATAGAAAAATTGCTGAGCAGAAGTTAAAAGAATCAGAAGAAAAATATCGTATCATTTCTGAGAATGCCAATGATTTAATTACAATAACAAATATTAAATTGAGATTAGAATATATTAATGAACAAGTTCATAAAAGAGTAATGGGATATACAGAAGATGATCTTATAGGAACATATGGATTAAATTTGATTCATCCAGATGACCGTAAAAATGTTTTACAAGAAATTGCAAAAACTTTAAAAACTGGAAGGGGGTTTGTTGAAGCAAGAATCAGACATAAAGACGGACGTTATATTTGGACAGAAACTGGCGGATCAGCAATTAAAGATAAAAATGGAGAATTAAAGATTCTTTTAATTACACGAGTTATTGATGAGCGTAAGAAAACTGAACAAAAGTTGAAGGAATCGGAAGAAAGATATAGGAATTTAATTGAATCCGTACCTTTTTCAATTGCTTTAATAGATCAACAAGGAAAAATCGTTTATTGTAATCCATCAATAGAAAAATTACTAGGGTATAGTCAAGAAGAATTAATTGGATATAAATTCGGAAATCTTCCAGTAATTTATCCAAAATATGTGCCAAGTTTAGTTAAACGATTTCAAAAGGTTTTAAAGGGTGAAATTTTACCGCCATTAGAGATAGAATTATATAAAAAGGATAAAAGTTTAATTTGGATTAGATATCAAACTTCTTTGGTTAAATTAGGCAATGAAGTTTTAGTGCAAGCAGTTATAAATGATATTACAGAACAGAAAAAGGCAGATCTTCTTATTGAAGAAGAAATCATAAAACTTAAAGAATTAGATCAGATTAGAAAGGACTTAATTTCTCGAGTTTCTCATGAATTGAAAACACCTTTAGTGTCTGTTTGTGGTGCTGCTGAACTTCTTTTAGATTTATTTATAGAAGAATTTAAAGATGATACGAGAGAACTAATTGAGATGATTGAGAAAGGAGGTAAACGTCTAAAATACTTAGTTGATAATTTGGTTGATATTACTAGAATTGAATATAAAAAATTCAAATTAGAGAAAGATATATATGATTTCAGTCAAATGATAAGAGATTGTGCCAGAGAACTGATGTATCTTATTAAAAAGCGAGAATTAAATTTAGAACTTGATCTTATGGATGATATATTTTTAGAATTTGACAAAATAAGAATTGAGCAAGTAATATTAAATCTTCTTTCTAATGCAATAAAAAATACACCTCCTAATGGAAAAATTATTGTAAAGTCCTTAAAGAGAAATAATTGTGCTGAAATTGCTATAACTGATTCTGGAATTGGTCTAACCAAAGAAGAAATGGATAGATTATTTACTAGATTTGGTAAGATTGAACGATATGGAGATGGACTAGAATATATTGATATTCAAGGATCTGGTCTTGGATTATATATTTCAAAAGAAATAATAGATCTACATAAAGGCTATATTTGGGTTGAATCTGAAGGGAGGAATAAAGGTAGTACATTTACAATAAAATTACCAATACAATAATAACAAAATAACAATTATTACAAAATTTAGGTGCCAAATGATATATAGTAGAGAAGAAATAACAGAAAGCTACAGGGATTTATTTGAGTATTCACTAGATCTAATTTACGTAAGTGATTTATACGGAAATTTTCTGGATGCGAATGATATTACTTTGATTACCTTGGGTTATGAAAGGGAGGATATCCCGAATATTAAATTTTCAGATCTCCTTGAACAAGATGAATTAATTATAGCATATGGTGCTTTAAAGGAGATAATAAAAACAGGAAAGCAATCTAAGCGTAGAGAATATAACATAAAAGCGAAAGATGGAAATTTCATTTTTGTAGAAACTTACGCTATGCCATTAAAGAGAAATGAAAATATTTATGCAATTTTAGGTATTGGTAAAAATATCACTGATCGCAAGAAAGCAGAACAAAAATTAAGAGATTCTGAAGAAATGTTTAGGGCTCTCTATAAAGAAGGACCTATTGCTACTTTTACTTGGAAAAAGGTTAATAATGATTTCATTTTCATTGATTTTAATAATATTGCTGATAAAATTACATACGGAAATGTTGTGAGTATATTAGGATACAAAGCATCTGAACAGTATAAGGATAGACCAGATATTTTAAACGATTTACATAAATGCTTTAATGAAAAAATCCACATAACAAGAGAAATGAAATACAGCTACGGATTCACAAATGAAGAAAGATATCTTTTAGTAAACTATGGTTATGTAAAGCCAGACTTGGTCATCATTCAAACGGAAGATTTAACTGAGAAAAGATATGCAGAACAAAAATTAAAAGAGTCAGAATTAAAATATCGCAACATGATTGATAATTTAGATGTTGGATTTTATCAAGTAGCTTTAGACGGTACTTTATTAACACACAATCCCGCTTATAATAAAATATTAGGATTTGAAACTTCAGAAGATTTACGAGATACGAATGTAACTGAATTATGGCAACAACCTGAACTTCGAAATGAATATATTAAACAGATGTTAAAAAATGATTTTGTTCGAGGGTATATCTGTCATGCGCTAAAAAAGAACGGTGAAAAAGTAATATTAGAATTAAATTCACATTTAATTAGAGACAAAAAAAGCAACCCAATTAGAATAGATGGGACATTTATAGACATTACTGAAAAATTCACTTTAGAGCGTGAATTAAAGGAGTCTGAGGAAAAATTCAGAAATATTGCTGAACAATCATTATTGGGTATTGCAATTTTACAAGATGGAAGATTCAAGTATGTTAATGAAAGGTTTGCTACCATTGGAGGAAGGACTACTGAGGAATTGAAGGGATGGGGTGCTGGAGAATTTCTTAAAATGGTCCATCCAGAGGATAGACAAATGATTGCAGAACAGGCAAGGAAAAAGCAGAAAGGCGAGAAAGATGTCATAAATCATTATCAATTTAGAGCTCGAAAAAAAAATGGAGAAGTAATTCATGGAGAGGTTTTTTCAAAAACTATTAATTATCAAGGGAGGCTTGCGAATTTTATTACGATGATTGATATCACTGACAAAATAGAAGCAGAAAGAAAACTTCTAGAATCTGAGCAGAAATATAGAGTTCTTTTTGAGAGCGCACCACTCACCATTGTTCTATTAAATTCTAAAGGGATAATAATAGATTGTAATCCAATAACAGAAACTATGTTTGGATACACAAAAACTGATTTAGTTGGTAAAGAATTTCACAAACTTTCAATAATCCATCCAAAATATTTATCAAATATCATAGATCTTTTTAAAAAATTTATAAGAGGCGAAATAATTCACCGGATAGACCTACAATTATATAAAAAGGATGGAAGTTTAGTATGGGTAAATTTACATGCATCTCTTGTTCAAGTAGAGAATGAATATTATGTTCAGGCAGTATTCACTGACATTTCAAAACGAAAAGAAGCAGAATTCTTAATCAATGAAGAAGTTATTAAATTAAAAGAACTTGATCAAATTAGAAAGAATTTAATATCAAGAGTTGCTCATGAGTTAAAGACACCTCTTGCGTCTGTTTGTGGAGGAGCAGAACTTCTTTCAGATATTTATTATAAAAATCTAGGAAAAGAAGAATTAGAAATCCTCAAATTAATTGATAAGGGGGGTAAAAGACTAAAATATTTAGTTGATAACTTAATTGATATTTCAAGAATAGAATATGATAAATTTGAGCTCAAGAAGCAAAGAAATGATATTTGTGAATTAATTAGAGAGTCATCTCAAGAATTGAAGAGGAATTTAAAAGATAGAAAAATAGACCTTACTTTAAAGCTTCCTGAGACCTTTTATTTAGATATTGATAAAGTAAGAATTGAGCAAGTTATAATGAATTTATTGTCAAATGCAATTAAAAATACTCCTCCAAATGGTAAAATTACAATTACAGTTGAAAACCAAGAAAAGTGGGCAATTCTTTCTGTCAATGATACTGGAGTTGGATTAACTAGAGAAGAAATGGAGGTTCTTTTTACTAGATTTGGAAAAATTGAGAGATATGGAGATGGGTTAGAATATATTGATATTCAAGGTTCTGGACTTGGTTTGTTTATATCAAAAGAAATCGTGGATTTACATGGAGGTAACATTAGAGTAGAATCAGAAGGTAGAAATAAGGGAAGTAATTTTATTGTCAAATTGCCAATTCATTAATTTTAATCTATGCATTAAAAAATTATAGGAGTTTAGCTAAATTATATCCTTGCTCAATTAATTCATAGTTAAGTTTACCCAAATTTTCTCCCATACGTTTAAGTACAACCGTTTTTAAATTATTTAAATTCAAATCTGGTAATGCTTTTGAGAGTAAGCCTAGAATAGGAGTATTGATTACTGGATTTCCATCAATTGTTAGATTTTTTTCTATTGCTATTTTACTAATATCCGCTACGACAATCTTTGTATCACTACTTAAATTAAACTCATCAACAAAAAATTCAGGATCCTTTTCTGAATTAATAATAAATATACCGCCTTGTTTAAGAGAAGAAACAATTTCTTGATTTAATATAGTCTCATCAAATATTATTAAAACATTCGGATTTTCTATTTGTGCTCTATCCCAGATAGTATCTGTTCGTGACAGTTTAACATATGCTTGAACAGGAGCACCTCTTCTTTCTGCTCCAAATGAAGGATAAGCATGCACATCAACAAAATTGCCACTTAAATATGCAGCTTCAGCAATGATTTCACAAGC
>JBHLPN010000430.1:0-2570 GCA_048939445.1 Promethearchaeota archaeon
TCTTGCCTAGAACTCAAATAATCTCACCAACCAATATATTTTTCTAATATCATTTCAAAATCCTGAAATGGAAATAAATTAGTAATTCTAATAAAATATAAAAAAAATTGATATTTGAAAAGAATTACTTAAACCATTTAAAATTTAAAATAAATTAAAGCGATCCTTATGACACAAAAAATAACAGGTAAAGATATAAAAAAGCAAAAAAGTAAACTGTTTGCAAAATTAGCAATCGCGGCAAAAAAAGCTAAAGATAGTGGAGGTAAACCGTTTATTTTTCATTTCCTTACAACATTACGATGTAATTGTGATTGCGAATCATGTTTTTGGAAAGATAATTCAGTTAGAAATGAATTAACATTGGAAGAAATTAAGCGTATTTATTTGGAAGCTAAAGAAGAAGGCTTTTTAATAACAATTATTTGGGGAGGTGAGCCAACACTACGTAAAGATATTGCAAAGATTATTAAATTTGTTAAATATGAAGCCGATTTTGCTTTTATAGGGATGGTAACTAATGGCTTTCTTATTCCTAAACGAATCTCTGAATTCGGAGATGATATTAACCTTATTCTTATGTCTCTTGATTCTCCTATACGAGAAGAACATGATAAGATTAGATCACTACCCGGACTGTATGATAATATAATGAAATCCGTAGAAATAATAAAAAAGGATTATCCTCTTATTTCTTTACAGTTTAGTTTTTCTATTAGTAAATATAATATTCATCGTGTTGATGAAATGATTGCGCTCGGTGATAATATCCAAGTACCCATCGCGTTTAATGTGATAAATACTATTCGTCATTATTCTAATAATGATATTGATGAAAAAGGAGAACTCTCAGCAACAGATCAAGAAATAAGTGATGCTTTTTCAAGAATTTTAGAAGCAAAAAGGAATGGTTCTCATATCTTAAATTCAGAAATGTATATAAACCATTTTATTGGAGGTAAAAAACCTTACCGATGCCATGCGAGAAAAGTCTTCATGTATGTCAATTCTAATGGCGATATTGAAGATTGTCTTCGATTAGATAATCCAATAGCAAATTTACGAGAAGTTTCAGTTAAAGAGGCCATGAATTTACCACGATTCCAACAATTTCTAAAAGACACAGAAAAATGCGATAGTTGCAATTCTCCAACTATGATCGATACTAGTTATGCATGGGAAGATTGGAGTTTATTAACAAAATCAGGAGGAATTTCCTTCGGCTAAAATTAAACTTCTTAAGTTTAGAAGACTTTCACAAGCTTTTTCTTGAGGACGTACTTCTATACAGAAATCCAATATATTTGAAATATTTAATTTATTCAAAAAGTATTTAAAATCGAGAACTCCTGAACCAAGAACTTTATGGCTTTCTCCATAATCATTAAGATCATGAAGATGGACCTGTTTAACAGAGTTTATATTCTTTATAAAAAAATTTTCTATAGACTGATCTTTTTGATTTTTCCGATTGTATGTTTTTGGTAAATCCCAACAAAGCCAGATCTCCTCTTGTTTTAGAAAAGAATGTAATATATCTAAGATAAATGGTTTAATATTATAGTTTTCAATACAAATAATAAATCGATTATTAGCAAATCTCAATAAGGTTTCCAAATTGTTTTGTAAGGTTTCTTCATAAATTTCTAAATCTCTGTCAGGGATTTCGATTGTTGGATCTGTATCAGTAGGAAATGTGGTATAATCTCCAAGATGAATAGTTATTAATCGAGATTTAATTTTCTCTGCAAATGTAAAAAGTTGGTTGTAATAGGAAAATATGCCTTGTTTTAAATGACTATTATGGGTAAATAATGATATGACCACATCTGGTCCATGAATATTAATGGAAAGATCTTGTTTTTCGCAAAAATTTCGTATCTTTTCACAATGATTATTTAATAGATTTTCGAATGATAAATGAGGGGATTCTATAGCTATTTGTATACCCGCAAATCCATTCTCCTTTGCATAATGAAGAGCTTCAATAATTGAATGATCATAAACAGCATGATAACTGATTTTTTTAGAAATTTCATTCCACATACATTAAATAAGAAAATAAAAATTGAAAAAAATTACTTAATTACATTAAATAACATTTTACTAATATTAAGAAAAAAAGTAAGGTTTTCAAATTGAATAATTTAGGTTTAGAGGAAATCAAGAAGTTACTTAAAGAATTTCCCTTTAAAAATGCTCGTGAGACTATATCTAAAATATTAAAGGGGGAAAAACTTTCTGAGAGCGAATTAGTGCGAGTTTTTCATACACCATTGTCTCTCTTCACCCTTATGGTACTAAATAAGAGATTTGAAAGGAATAAACTCCTTGCTGAGAATGAATGGTCTACTATTAAGCTAAATAAATTAGATAATATGGGTACTGTTGAACATTTGAAAATTATCCCCCTTATTGATTATCATGCTGAAGGTAATCTCCTCACTGAAGAAGGTGTTTCTTATTACATTAAAGCGGATAATACTGGTATTTTATTCGATACAGGCCTTAATTCTAAGGAAAAACATCCTTCTCCACTTCTGAAAAATATGGAGGCATTAGGGATAACC
>JBHLPN010000431.1:0-2570 GCA_048939445.1 Promethearchaeota archaeon
TGCTTTTAGCAGGAGGAGTTGGGGCAGCAAAATTTATTGAAGGATTGGCTCAAATAATTAAACCAGAATTACTTAAAGTCATCGTAAATACTGGTGATGATGTTGAGTTGTTTGGACTTAAAATTTGTCCCGATTTAGATATTATCACTTATACATTAGCAAATTTAGTAGATAGAAAAAAAGGATGGGGTTTCGTTGATGAAACTTTTAATTGTTTAAGCATTTTAAAGAAATTCTATGACACAGGATGGTTTAACGTAGGTGATAAAGACTTAGCAACTCATATCTATCGCACCGATTTATTTAAGCAAGGTTTTAACAAAGCAGAGATAACTAATATGATATGCCAAAATTTAGGGGTGAAAACTCTTCTTATACCTATGTGTAATGAATCAGTTGAGACATTTATTACTACGCCCTTAGGAACTATGCATTTCGAAGAATATTTTATTAAACATCAGTGTAAACCTAAAATTCTGAATATTGAATTTAGGGGAATAGAAAAAGCACATCCTGTTAAAAACGTATTAAAATATATAAAAAGAGCTAAAAAAGTAATTATTTGTCCTTCAAATCCTATAGTTTCAATAGGAACTATCCTTCAAGTGAAAGGAATAAAAGATATACTTTCTATAGTTAAGGATAAAGTTTTTGCAATAAGTCCAATTATAGAGGGTGCCACAGTTAAAGGACCAGCCGATAAAATGATGAGATGTTATGGCTTAGAAGTCTCATGTATAGGTGTAGCAAATTTTTATAAGGAATTTTTAGGAAACTTTATAATTGATACAAAAGATTGTAAGGTTAAGCCTAAAATTGAAGAATTAGGAATTAATACTTATTGTTATGATACTTTGATGATAGATCAAAGAAAAAAGATAGAGTTAGCAAATTATATTACAAACTTATAATTAAAAAAAGAAATATAACTAAGCAGATTCAGTTGCTACTTCTTCAGTTTCTTCTTCCAAGGGTAATTCAATTTCTTCTTTTTTAACATAATCACCAACAGAAGTTAGAAGTTCTTTTATTCTCCCTTCTTGTTGCAATCTGATTATAAGATTTCTATGTTTGATGAAAGAAATTAACTTTGAAATTACTGGAAAAATTACCACGATTGGAAGTAGTAAAACTATGATAACTTCGGGAGAATACATAGCAACACTCTCTGTAATTGCGTCGGGTAATTGTATTATTGTGTCTAAAAACCAATGTGGGTGAATAATGATGTAACTTATGATTAAAAGTAAGCAAACCCGATAAGTAAAATTGATTAATGTAGAGGTTGCTAAATTTCGAGCCCTGGGAGCTGAGGAGCTTGCAGTTAATGTATCTCTAGCTTCTGGATCTTCTCGAAAAAGACGATCTATATACCTACCAAGTCTCCTCGTTTTAGAAGCAGCAGTAACTAGTTTTTTTTCCTCTTCCTCTAATTTTCTCTTTTCTATCATTTCTTTTACATAAGAAAATCGCCTACCTGTTTTTGCAAAGAATTTTCCAACAACTAATCCTTCTTTTTGCTCTGCTTCAATTTCTTTCAACCTCTCTTTAGCTTCCTGTTTTATTTTGTCAATATTGGCAGTTATGTAATGTGATTCTCTTGCTAGAATATTCAATTGAGCCTCTAACCTATCACTTCTCTCTAAGGAGGGTTTAGTAACTGTATCAGCATAATTAATTTGAAACGCTATTTCTAAATAAATATATGATATAATTGCAAATAAAATAACAGGACTTGCCCAAAACAGAAAAAAGTTATCAATAGGAATTTGAGTTAAACTATCATTAAGTGGGTTAGTAGCTGCCATTTGATAAATATATTGCACGAATTCTGGTCTACTTTCGGGAGGAACACTTCCTAAAAACAAATCCAACATATCTCTTAAACCAACCACCATTAGGGGTACAACAATCATAAGGACTATTGAGCCTATTGCTACAAAAGAGCGTTTTGGATCACTTTTGAAAAAACCTCTGATGGCATATATAACTGAAATGACAAATAAAATTTGAAATATAAATAAATAGAGGTCATTAAAAAGTACTCCTAATTCGCTTAATATTAAATTAGGAATATCTTGTAATTCTGGTTGAGGGATTGAAAACCATTTACTCAAGTATCCTTTAAAAAAGCCTTCAATAAAACTAAACATAAACCTATTGCCTGTTATACCTCCAAAAGCGAAAGCACAACCATATCCTATCAGAAAAAGGAGACCATAAATGATATAGGAGAAAACGTTTTTTAATGTTCCTAAAAAGGCAAATATTACGAATTCATTCTCTGCAGTGACAACAACTGTATTAAAATCAAAAAGTGAAGTAAGAAAAATAACGTATAAACAAGAGAATACTAACAGATTGACGATTTTTAATATTAATAAATAAACACGAGCCATTTTTTAATATGCCCTCCCCTTTTTTTTCGCGTCCATATAATTACTCAAAACTTGATTCATCATATCATCTGGTCCACATGTTATTATATTAATGCCAAGATTTCGAAGTCCTTGCTTAATAGTTAAAATGTGTTCCATCATCTCCTCACTAATAGCTTCTGCTAGGGCTTT
>JBHLPN010000432.1:0-2565 GCA_048939445.1 Promethearchaeota archaeon
ACCATCTCTCCCTTTCGATAATAAAGAATATCTTCAAGTCCCGTACGTACATTTCCACCCATACAGAGAGCAATTGTAGTCGTGCGGAGGTTCAATTTACCTACTGTGACTACTTGCCAAGTGGATCCTTCAGGTAATAAATCAACCATATTTAGCAGATTTCTGATTGTCGCTGGTGCACCTCCCCCAATTCCTAGCACAATGCTGAAGTGTAATGGTGGCTTTAGAACTTTAAGCTTTGATACTAATGTTTTAACATTAGCAATATGGCTTGTATCATAAACCTCAATCTCAATACCAAAACCTTTTTTATTACATCGTTCAACATATCTTTTATTAAAAGAGATTGGATTGTCAAAAGTATGGTTTCCATACTTAGTTTGAAATTCAAAAGTACCTGCATTAATAGTATGCATATCTGGAGGGGGGCCTATATTAATAAGATTCAATCTTTCTTTAAGAGTCGGCATGACTATTGCCTGCCCATATTTTCGTCCCTTACTACTGGTTTTAACTCCATATGCTACTCGTGCACCAATTCCATTTCCAATTTGAACTATGATTGGACATTTTTCACGTATGAGTTTAACTGCTTTATTATAATATTTAAGATCTGGTGTATTTTGTCCATCTTCACCACGAACATGGAGATGTAATATTGAAGCACCTGCTTCATAACATTCTAGTGCGTCCTGAGCTTGTTCTTCAGGGGTTATTGGTATTGCAGGGTTCGCCCATTTTCCTTGAATACCTCCTGTAATCGCAGCAGTTATAATTACCTTTTCATCTGTCAACAAATTAGGTTTCATTAGATTCTTGACCTATATTTAATTATTTGTGGTTCAGATTTTCTTTAATTTAAAGATTATTTTATTTATATTATTATAATTATTTTTTTCATTTAATCCTCATGTATTATTCTGAGACTAATTTGTCGATTTTGGGATTACTTGAAAAATTAAGTAATTATCTATTCAACAGGATTCTTAGTAGAACATGGAACACCACAAGCACATTTTCCACATATATCTGATAAACCTAAATGTGAATATATTCGACTATTTGATAAGCAAACTTCATAACATTTATAGCGATCAAAGGAATCGACTTTCAAAATATTATAAACGCATTTATCAACACATTTCTTACAAGATTCATTATGAAAATATAAGCAATATTCTTTATCTACCCTTTCTGAAATCTCAATTTTAGCGGAAGTTATTAAGCTACCTAATCTACCACAACATCCTTTTTCAGTTATTATCATTTTATGCAATCCAAATTTCCCTAATCCAGCAATATAAGCAACATGTTTATGGGACCAGAGACTTACAAGCTTATTCTCATCAAAATTGTGAGTTGCGGGAATACTTACAGAATTAAAGTGTTCTTTTTTAAGTTCTTTTGTCAAGGATTTATTTAATTCTGTTATTAAATTGTTCGTTTCAATATAAGCAATCGCCCATTCTTTAGAAGCAATTTTACCATTAGAATTGCTCGAAACTATTTCTTGATTAAAAGGAATGAAATATGTGATGACAGTTTTAGCATGATTTAATAATTCATTTGGTAATTTATGATTCTTATCAACAATTTTCTTTAATTTTAAAAAACCTGGATCATCTGCTTTTGCAAACCCAATTATTGGATCTTCCCATTGGGTTTTTGAATTAGAAGTTTTTTTATACTTAAAAATGAAATCTTTAAACAGATTCTCAATTATTTCTCTCATAATTCTTTAAACAAAATTTTATTTTTTTTTACCCCAGATGTAAAACCCCTTCCCAGATTTCATTCCAAGATCTCCATTATCAATCATTTCTTTTAGTTCATCAGGAGGTTTATCTTTGGGATCATTACTTTCAAGAAAGTAACTCATTTGAACCGTATAGACGATATCTAAGCCAATAGCATCCATAAGTACAAATGGTCCCATTTTCATACCTGTAAATGTCTTCCATGCTAAATCTATTGTTTCAATATCAGCAAATTTTCCAGCCCAAAGTTTTAATGCTTCTCTCCTCGCAGCATGCCACATTCTGTTGAAAACAAATCCATGAATCTCTTTTTTTAATACAATTGGATGGCATCCGATACTTTCAATCCATTTTTTACCAATATTAAATGTTTCTTCACTTGTTTTAGAACCTCGCATGATATCGGCCATTGGTCTCGTAGGAATAGGAGGATAAAAGTGGATATTTAAAACTTTATCTTTCCTTTCTACAACACTCTCAATCTTGGATACTGCAATTGAGGAGCTATTAGTTGCGATTATAGCTTGCTCAGCAGCTATCCGATCAATTAGAGAAAACACTTTCTTTTTTAGTTCAATATCCTCTGGCACAGCTTCAATAATTAGATCCGCATTTTCAACTGCTCCTTCAAGTTTATTGTAATAATGTACATTATTAATTAATTCATGCTTTTTATTACGTTTTAATAATCCGCTGATATACTTTTTTGCTTCTTTCAATATTTCTGGGTTAATATCGACTATGTTTACATTATACTCATACAAAGCAGTAATTGCTGCTATTTGTTTCCCTGTGAAACCAGCTCCAA
>JBHLPN010000133.1:0-8072 GCA_048939445.1 Promethearchaeota archaeon
AAATCATTCAAGACATTAGATATTCCCTTAACTAGATCTGGTGAAAATTCTTTTAATTTTACGAGAATTTTTTTAATATTTTTATTTTTTGTAGGAAAACAACTAATTTTTACGACATCTTCCCGGGAAATGAAAATTAATAAATAATAGGGTGATTCTAATATTTCTTCCTTAATCTCTGATGGAAAAATTGGATTTTTGTTAAGTTCACCATTGGTTATAATAAGACCTAAGGAAATTTTATTTTTTTCAGTACTATTGTCTGTTTCCATAATAATCAAAAACCTAAAGATAATTAAAGGTTATATTTGCGTAAGCATATATAAAGTTTTTTTATTTTTATTTTTTATACGTTTTAAATTGGTTGGTTTTTAACAGATTTGAAAATTCATTAAACCCTTCTTTAAATAAGAATTAGTCTATATTTAGAAAAACTGTATTACTAAGATATTATTTGTATTTTATATATAAATCCAATTTTCATTACTTAATTACTCCATTAAAAAGAATTAATTATAGATTAAATAATGGAATTTCAAAATAATTTCAACAAAAATGGAAATACTTTCGGTTTTACACTAGACAAATTTAATTCTGAGGAGTCTAGTTTCCACGCGATATATTTCATTGATTATGAGACTGGTTCCTTACTAGTTAGCAATAGATATACCAATAACATAGATTATTTAAAGGATGACTTAATCTGTAGTTTTCTAAGCGCTATAAATTTGTTTATTAATGAAATTAATAGAGGTGCCAAGGAGGAACTTCAAGAAATAAACTTTAAAGGTACAAGAATTTTATATGAAAGAGAAGGGAGACTTTTAGCTATTGCAATTACAAAAAAAACAAATTTACAGGTGGAAAGAGGAATTCTACGTGAAATTGTAGAAGATTTCTATATCCGTTTTAAAAGTTACATTAATAGTTTTAATGGTGAGATAAGTCCAGCTTTACTCGACTATAAAAAAAGATTAGAAAGTATGAAATTAAACTCATTATTTAAATTTAATTTTACAACTTAATTAATTAAGAAGAATTTTCATTATCTTCATTTTTTTTTATTTTATCAACTTCTGTTTCAAATTTTTCAACTATACTTTTCGCATCAGTTTTTATTTCAATTCTTTTTTCATCAATTTCTTTTTGTTCTTCAATTTTTTTTGCTTGTTTTTCTATCGTGTTAAGGATTTTTTGGCTAACTCTTTCTTTATCGGGATGTAATTCTTTTCTTTGAGCAATACTTTCTTTTTGTCGTTCCATCAGGAAAACTTTTTCTCCTACGGATTTTTCTATTTTTTCTCCAGCACCTGTAATGTCAGGATGTATTTCTAATCGTTGTGTTTCCCGTTCTTTCTGGCGATCGATCATAAAAGCCTTCTCTCCTAAAAATTTTTCAATTTTTTCAGCAGTTACGTCAAAGTCAGGATGTAATTCCTTTCTTTGAGCGACACTCTCCTTTTGTCGTTCCATCAGGAAAACCTTTTCTCCTAGTGATTTTTCTATTTTTTCTCCAGTACCGGCAATATCAGGATGTATTTCTAATCGTTTTGTTTCCTGTTCTTTTTGGCGATCGATCATAAAAGCTTTCTCTTCTATAGATTTTTCTAATTTATCACCAACTCCTTCTAGATCCGGATGTATGCTGATCCGTTGTTCATCAATCTCTTTTTGTTTTTCAACTCGAAATGCCTTTTCACTAACGGATTTTTCTATTTTTTCAGCCGTGCCTTCCAGATCTGGATGTATATTAATCCTCCGTTCATCAATCTCTCTTTGTTTACCAACTCGAAATGCCTTTTCACCCACAGATTTTTCTATTTTCTCACCTGCACCTTCCAGATCAGGATGAATACTCCTCCTTTGTTGATCAATTTCTCGTAATTTTTCAACACGAAATGCTTTTTCTCCTAAAGTTTTTTCTATTTTCTTTCCGACACCCTCAATGTCAGGACGTATACTCATCCTTTGCTCATCAATTTCTCGTAATTTTTCAACACGAAATGCTTTTTCTCCCACTGCTTTTTCTATTTTTTCTGCTGTCATTCCTATATCTGGATGCATGCTAATACGTTTTTCATCTAATTCCCTTCGTTTCTCAATACGGAACGCTTTCTCTTCAACTGATTTTTCTATTTTTCCTGCTGTACCTTCCATATCAGGACGTAATTCTTTTAATTGAGTGGCAGTTTCTTTTTGACGACTTATTTTAAAAGCTTTCTCGTCAATTAAATCTGAAATCTGTTGTCTTCCATCTTCAAAAGCCTTTTTTCTTTCTTTTTCAATACTTTTTAAATAAGCTTCTCTTTCTTCTTTTCCTTTCTTATAGAGATCATCAACAAGTTTCCTTTGTCTCTCTATTTCTTCTTGAGATAATGGTTTTTCATTTTCACCCAAAATTCTCACTTTCAAATTATGATTGAAATATTTTTTAAATATAATATCAAAATTCGCATTTAATAATTTTTATGTTTAGACTATAATAAGGATTTAAATTACAGGAGGTTTGATGTGATTTAACTAAAATTATAAGATTTTTCACCTTTTATTTTATAGGAATTGGCCCTAAAGAATCTTCAGGAAGATGTTCCATAAGACTTACAATTGTTAATTTCATTGTGAGCATTTCCATAACTTCCATCTTTAATTTCTTTGATTTTTCAGAGTCTAGTGTTAATTTATAATCATAAATTAAATTTTCAAATTTTTGATTTAAATTCTCTTTTAACTCATTTTGGTTATCTAAATTAATATCTTGAGTTTCTAACCATTTATCTATCTCCTGTTTAATTTGGTTATCTATGTTATTATCCGTATTATATATGACCTCAACTTCACGAAGATTTTCTAAGTGGTTGAGATATTTTTGATCTTCGTACATTGGTTTAAGTAATAATCCAAGATTCATGATTAAAGGTTGACTTTGAAGTTTCTCTAATGAACCTGTTAAGAATTCTAAAACTTGATCTTTTTGATTTATTTTTGAATAGTTAATATATTGTCGAATAAAATACATAATTGAATTTTTTACTAATAATTCTTCAAAATCAAAGATAGATTCAGGCTTAATTTCAAGAGTATTATTAATACAATTGTATAATGAGTTCATGAAGGGTTTATTATCTTTAAAATTCGAGAACTTATCAATAAAACTCAAGATGTCGCCTAAAATCTCGAGTTTATTCTCATCTGGCTCCGTGCCATAATAATGATTAATATTCTTCTCCAAATCCAAATTCTCATCTGGAATCGATAAGAGTTGCTTTACCTCAGAAAAAACACCACTTAAATCCACAATATCTTATTTGGATAGTATCTTTTAAAAAATTTATTTATTTTAAGAAAAAAGTTAAGAAAATTTATTTTAAAATACTACCGCGATTAATGCGTTAGTGCCATGTTTTTGAGCTTCTTGAAGAATTTCCATAGATTCTTCATATGATAAAGGGGGTAAATCAAATGCACTCATCCCAGCTAATTTAAGTTCAGCTTTAACTGTTTCTGCTAAATTGTTACAGTCACCTGAAAAAAATACATTTTTTCTACCAAATTCTTTTCTAAGATCTTTTCCAACTTCGTTTATAGCACAAAAGCCTGCTACTAATCCTCTAGTATATCCTTCTGATTTCAATTGGTCGATTAGATCATCATCATGTCCTTTTCCCATTATTAAAAACCACCCCCCGTTGAATTTTTCTGGATAATCAAAAGCTAAACTTTGTAAAAAAATTAATGGGTTATCTTGACACCCCTCTCTACACAATAGCTCTTTTCCTTTTATAATTTTTATATTTTCAGGAAATTTTTGGAGCAAATTCCAATCATATATTTCCTTATATTCTTCCAAATCCTTTCCAATAACTTTAATTTTACTCAAATCACCTTCTCCTAATCCTCGTTCAGATGCTAATTTTAAATGTGGAATTTTATCAATCGTTAAGCCAAAAATCCTTGCTCCTACAACATCAACAGCTAACGTATCAGTACCTCCAATAAGGATGTTAAATGGAATTACTAACTTATCTTCCCAAGCTGTAGGAGGATAATGTCCATGAATAGTTCCTTCAGTAGCATCTATGAGAGTTATGTCTGGCTTTAACATTTCAAACATATCAATGAGTTTTGAATGCAAGTTATAATTATGATCTTTTCCTCGATCTGCATGAAGAGGAAAACCCCATTGATTTTTTATACCTAATGTAACTACAGCCATAGAATGAGTTTTAAGCTTAGGAATATTAATATATGTTATTGAATCTCTGTTTTCCATAATTTTAACTACCGTCTGTGGTAACCTGAAAGTCATTAAATTATATCCTTTAGGGTCTTCTTTTACTGAAGGCTTACCTCTAAATTCAAACGATTCTGAATCTTCTTCATCTAAGTATATAATAGTTGCTCCAGTTTTTTCACACACATCTTTATAACCATTAACAGCAAAAACAAGCCGTGTAAAGTTCCCTTGTGTGGAGTTTTCCATAACATAAACTTTCGCACCAATCGTTTTAAGATATTTAATTACAGCTTCTAATACTGTTGGAGATGTATAAGTGTGTTTTTTAAAATCAATACCATTAACTTTAATATAGATTTCTTTTGAATTTTTAAGTATGGTTCCTCCAGCTTTCTCAATTTGATTGAAAATTCGGTTTACAGCAGATTGAATCCCTTGATTTGTATCTTCAATATATACTTCTGTCATGATTTTTCAATTTTTATAATAATATTATCTTAAATTTTATTACTTTATATCATTTTTTACTATACAAATCTTTATTAAATAGTGAAACGTTGGTATTTGACATATGTCCTATTTGGACAATATTTAAATAGGATGTTTTCCTTTTTACTATTAAGCACTTTTAAATCGATTTTACTTAATTTTAGGTGATGTAAGTAGTGTTTAAAAGAGATAAAGATCAATTTAGGTTTGAGAATAAACCACATAGTTTCATGGGTCAAGGTCCACCTGAGCATCATGAACCTCCACATCAACCTCCATTTGGTGGTTTTCCTCCTTTTGGATCATTTCCACGCTTCCCAAGAGGTTCCTTCAAACCTCCTATGCCTGTTGGTAGGGAATCATTCCAAGAAATAAGAGATTTTATCATATTATTAATAATTTCAGAGTATCCCGATGGAATTACTGGTTATCAGTTACAAGATAAATATAATTTTCCAAGGGGAACCTTAATAAGAACTCTACAGGAATTAGAGGATAAAAACTATTTAAAATCTGAAGAGGAAATTGTAGAGGGGCGAGCAAATAAGTTCTTTAAAATAACTGAATTAGGAAGGAAATTTTTAGATGAGTTAAAATTGAAATGGGCAAATTTATTTAGTATGATGTCAGAAATATCACCCTCTAAGGGTTTAAGGTTGGTTTTATTAGAAAAAATAAAGGAATTTGAGTTGAAAGATGATGCAATTGATTTTTTCAGAGGGATAAGATCCTGGATGAAAGACATGCTCCAAAGTATAGAAAGAAAAATTGAAAATTTTAAACAAAGTAAAGCCGATTTAGACAAAATAATTGAAGAAATTGAGAAAATGGACTCCTTAAATAAAGATAAAATAATAGAAATGGTTGATGAATCAATTAAAAAAAGAGATGAATATGTAAACCATGTATAAAAAAAAAGAGATTGACAAGTCTGAAGTTGTTATCAAATTAGAAAATTTAACAAAAAATTTTGGTGACTTGATAGCAGTTAATAACATAAATCTTGAAGTGCATAGAGGGGAAACCATAGGCTTAGTTGGCCCTAATGGAGCAGGTAAAACTACCACAATTAAAATGATCGCTAAAATTCTGAGACCGAATTCAGGGAGAATTCTTATTAGGACTAATGGTATTGAATTACAAGATCTAGGAAAAATATCGAGTACTATAAGTCACATAGGATTCTTAATTGATATTCCCGCTTTTTACAATATGACTGCTTATCAGCTACTGAGATATTTCGCAAATCTCCAAAATTACCCAAAGAATAAAATCAATCAAAGAATTGATGAGCTTTTAGAGCGCTTCAAGTTGTCTGAATGGAAATATAAATCAGTTAAGACTTTTTCGAAAGGAATGATACAAAAAATAGGAATTATTCAAGCACTTATACACAACCCAGAGATTATAATACTGGATGAACCACAAACAGGCTTGGATCCATTAGCACGTGTTGAAATAAGAAAATACATCCGAGAGCTTCAATCACTGGGAAAAACAATATTTGTTGCTTCTCATATGTTATATGAAATATCTGAAGTATGTGACAAGATTGCCTTAATCAATTATGGCTCCATTATTGGATTTGATACAGTAGAAAATTTAGCACTGACTTTAAAGACGAGTGAATTAAATTGTGTATTACTTGAGCCTATTAATGCAAGTGAATTAGGACCATTGATAAATCGTTTAACTGAAAGACTTAATCCATATCTCGATAAGAATTTAGACCCGATGGTCTCAAAAATTCCAGTGAAGTATTTTCCTGAGCAACAAGGATTGAAAATTTTTTATGATGGAAAAAATGAATCGAAAGGAGATATCTTAAAGATTTTAATTAAGGAATTTGAATCAGATTTTACAGTGATCTCATTTACTCAGCCAAAAACATCTCAATTAGAAAGAGTTTATACAGAAATGGTAAAAGATAATGATTTAAAAGAGAAAAGTAAATTAAATTGAGAGGTGTAGAAAGTGGATAATAGAAAAGAAAGACTAATTGGAATAAAGCCAATATTTTATACCATTATTTTTGAAATTAAAAAGCAAAGAAAGAAATTTTATTTCTTTTCCTTAATTTCAATAATTGTAGCAGTTTTATTGGGTTATGTCTTACAATTAATTCCAGGTTATCTTTTATCAGATACACAAACAGAGTTCTTTAATAATGGATTACAATTTATATCATTTATAACTCTATTTGCTGCGTGTTTGTTCTTCTCAGGAATAATTTGTTCTGAATTTGATAAAAAAACCGGTTTCATAGTTTTTCCGAAGATAAACAAATATAAATTGATACTAGGAAAATATTTTGGAAATTTAATTTTAGTTGTTGCTATTATAACATTGTACTATTTCATCTTAGGAATTCTCGGAATTTTCTATTATGGTGGACCAATTAACATCCGATTCTTCTATTCATACGGTATTGCGATATTATATGTAATCGCTTTAAGTAGTTTTGTTACGTTTTTCAGCTCATTTATGAGAAGTGTTAATCTAACAATAATTTCTACGTTAATAATTCTTTTAATCGGATTTAATATTGCGGATCAGATTGTCACATTGATATTTGCTGAAAGTTTTGAACCATTATACTCTTTAGCATATTTGGGTAATCTCATAACAGGAATACTTGAATATCCTTTTCCAGATCCGAGATATTCTGAGTTTTCATTTAGTGGTATAGGTCCAGGTGGTATTGGAGGAGATTTTACTCTTGGTCGATGGGTAACACCTAGTATCGAAATGGGAATTTCTTTATTAATTGTTTTTATAATCGTATATTTTGCATTAGCAGCATATCTATTCAAACGGAGGCAATTATAAAATGAAGAAAGATATAAAATTTGGCATAATGGGAGTATCGCTTCTCTGTATAATTTTCTTGGGAATGTTTTCAACAAATGGTATTACTAATGGAAATTACAATATTGCTTTAAATAAAGGCACTGAAATGCTTATAGTTTCACAGTATAATGAAGCTGCTTGGAAAACTACAGTAAATTCATCTACGACACCTTCAATTTGGTTCGAAGGTGACTCAAATCAAACTGGTGCGAGAAGTAAAAATACAATTAAGGGTTGGAATTATGTTACTTGGAAGACTTATGATGTTTTTGTTTCATTATTTTTACCAGCATTGTTCGAATCTGAAGAACTTATACCTTTATTGGTGTTAATGAACAGCCAAGGATACAACGAAAGTACTATAAACACTAATTACACAAATACTTATAATTTATGGGTTGGTCTACGTGCAACATGGAATTTTACGATTGGGGACTTTGAGGAAGTTCCTACAAATGCAAATGAAGCACTTTTAATATTCAAAAATCCTACAGATTTC
>JBHLPN010000134.1:0-8061 GCA_048939445.1 Promethearchaeota archaeon
TAAAAATATAAAAAAAATAAAGTTGAGTTAAAAGTGCCATGGAGCAAGTTGCAAGAATCCGATAAGTTTATGCGAGTGGTGGCGATAGCTGGAGGGATTATTGCTTTTATAGAATCTTTATTACATCTGATAGATGTTTTCGAAATTTGGACGCTTGGACTGATTATAGAGATTATTGCTATCGTAATTGCATTATTACCTATTTTATTAGGAATAAAGCCAATTCAGTATACTCCAACATTTCTAGCCGTTATTGGTATTATCTTAATAATATTTTCAGTTCTTGTTGGTGGGATACTAGTTCTTCTCGCAGCATTCATTGGAGCTATTAGTTAATTCTTCAAAATTTTTCTTTTTTTTTTGGTATTAACTTATTATTCGGACTATTTTAATATTTAAATGTGTAAATCTAATATTTTATAAGAATTAATTTGCAGTATTTAAAATAATAATATAAGATAAAGCATGAAATTTAGACCATTAGGACGAACAGGTTTAGAAGTTAGTGAAATCGGCTTAGGAACTGAGTATTTATTTAGGCAACCAAAAAAGGTAGTTATGTCTGTATTGCGGGAAGCGTTAAAAAATGAGATTAATTATTTTGATATTGTTTTTAATGTATCGAATTACATTGATAATATTAGTACTGTTCTCAAGGATTATAGAAATGAGATCATCCTCACTTGTCATTTAGGTTCATTAGATGAAAATGGAAGAGTTCGAAGATCACGCAAAATTAGGGAATGTGAACAAGCTTTTTTGAACACCCTATCTAAATTTGGGAAGGGATATATTGATATTATTAATATACAATTTGTTAAAGAAAAAGAATATGAAGCATTAATAGCACCTGGGGGATTGTTAGATTTAGCAAAAAAACTACAGAAAGAAGGAAAAGCAAAATTTCTAGGAATAAGTACTCATAATACTTCTGTAGGTCAAAAAGCAGTAAAAAGTGGCCATTTTGACATGATAATGAATCAATTAAATTTCGCTAATAACAATATGCCTGGAAGAGAAGAACTTTTAAAAACTTGTAGAGAAGAAAACATAGGTTTTATTGCGATTAAACCATTTGCGGGGGGTAAGTTATTACAGAGGAATCGAACTGTAACTATAGCAAAATATCAATCTGGAGGGATAAGTTTAAAAAAAAAGATACCGCAAGATATAACTCCAATTAAATGTTTGAATTATATACTTTCTCAAATTAGTGTCTCAACTACTATACCTGGAGTAAAGGATGTCCAAGAATTAAAGGAGATTCTTGCTTATATTAATGCTTCAGATGAAGAAAAGGATTGTTCAACTATAATTAGAGAGTTTGAAAATATTATCTAAAGATTTGATATCTCAAAAATGAAATATAAAACTACTTAGCTAACGCAAGGGATAAAACTAAAGCACCATAAATTTCAGATTGATCACCAACTCTAGAAGTATCAATTATACTTTTTTCAAATCCCATATAAATAGCCCCATATGCTTTTCCTCCACCTAAATGAACCAATGTACGGTAGATCAAATTTCCAGAAACACCATCAGGAGCAATTATTAAATTCGATCCATTTTCCACTGCTTTTTCTATTAATATCTCATCGTGAGAAATCATTAGATTTGGATATTTGTTCTTCATTGAGTCAACAATCTTTTCTGCATCCTGGATTGTTTGGTCAACTTTGACATCTCTCCCAATATCACCTAATCTCCCTCCACTTAAAATACTAACTTTAGGAATAATGTCAAGATCTTGGATTTCTTTGATAGCTGAATCTAAAAAAAGGAGTTTGTTTTTTAAATTAGTACATTCATCAATACCTATTGGCCCAAAGAAAAATTGATGTTCTTTAACTGTTTCCAATAATGCTAGTCTGTTGATCTTATCAAGATTTAAGCTTCTCTTAAGATTTTCAAGGAATTTACTTGAGCTTAATGATCCCCTTACAATAGCTTGTATAGAATTATTTATCAAAAATTCTATTATGATTCTTTCAGGAATTAAACATTCAATAAACTTCACTTGTGAATTTAGTTTATTTTTTTGAGATCCTTTTCGAAGCCTATCAATAAAATTTTTTTTTCCAAAAATTAAAACGGTGGTTTTAAATTTTTTTGAAAATTTTAAACTTGCTGTATGTATCTTTTGATTATGGTATTCAGAATCTCCTATTCCAATTCCTACAATTAAATCTTTTTTTTTATTCGCTTCTAATTCATATTTTTGTATTATTTTCATATTCAATGACTATTTTTTTTAGAATCCATAATAGAAAATATAAGCAAATATTATTGTCAATGCATCATAAACTCCATGAGTGATTATTACTGCAATCAAATTTTCCTTACGCCAATAATAAATTAAACCTAACATTAATGAGATCGCAAAGAAAGGGATAAATGATAGAAGAAATGAAATTAAAATAATTAATGGATCACTAAGATCCAGAAAAAATATACCAAACACATGAATTAATGTAAAAATTAATGCGGTTATTATTATTCCTAATTTATTTCCTAAACTCCGTGTTAATCCTTTTTGCATGAATCCTCTGAATAAAATTTCTTCAGAAGTTCCTATAACTAATACCATCATTATGGATAAAAGAATTAAGCTAAAAATGTCTGCCCTAGATATGATTATTTCTACATCACTAGTAATACTGCTAAGATCTCGAACAATTTCAATACCAAAAAAAAACTCTAAGAGAATTTCAGTTGAAAATGCAACTATAGCAACTAATAATACACCTACTACAGCAAATCCTAACCCTATTAAGATCTCTTTAATAATACCTTTTCTATTAAGCCCTTTTAAAGTGAAACCTAACAATCCTAATCTATTTTCTAAAGTGGGATTTTGGAGATATCTTTTTACATAAAAGACAGGAACAAGTATAAAAATCAATTCAAAGAAGGAACTAAATATTAGAAAATAAGGATTCAATAAAAAATCAAATACTAACTCCAAATTGAAAGAAAAATAAATTATAATCGCAACTACTCCAGCTGTTAAAAAATTCATTAAAAGAAACGCACCCAACGGTACACCAACAGACACCATAGTCCCCCATAATTCATGATTTTTTGTATTTATTATTTCCTCATCTGAAATTTTCTTTGTTTCATAAAAAATCACATCTGTGTGAAGTTGGGGGTATTGGGTTGGTTGAATGTAAGGATTTGTTAGTTTTCTTGGTGGTAATCGTTTATACTGCTGAATATACTTAAGATTAGTTCCACACTTAGTACAAAATGTTATGTTTTGGATTTTTAATATTTCATTTCCACAAATTGGACAATAAGACCAGTCTGAATTATGTAGTTCCATTGTATTTTTAATATCAGTAAAATTTTGTTCTTTATTAATGTCTCGAGCTTCTTTATTATTCATTATCAAATTACAAAAATAAACTAAATTACAAAAAACTTTACATTTGAAACTATAAAGAAATTTAACAAACCAGATTTTTAATAAAATATTTCAGTAAAAAATCTGTATTGGGAGCTTCAATTCCATTATGATAGATTCCAATATCTATTTTTGGGTAATAACTATATTTAAGAAGTCCTTCGGACTCTTCAACTGTTAGTTTATGTTTTATTGAAGGCATCCAAAAAGTTTTATTAGTATGCTGGTATTCGACCATTACCATAAAAAGAAAAGTCCCTATTTGTTTAGGGATAATTTTTGTTTTAATTTTTCTCCTTTCATTAGGTTTTAACTTTTTAATGCTTGTATACTCTAATTTAGACTGGAATGTGTTTGGCATAAAGAAGTATATCTTGATATCTTTAATACTGGTTAAATTAGGATTCTCAATTATTAGCGTAATAACTTCTGGACTATCAACTTTTAATTTTTCATTTTGTACTTCGATATCAATAAAAAGTGGATATGGTAATACTTTCTCATCTAAATTAAAACTTAAATCAATGAGTTTTTGAAGACTAGGTTTTAATTCTAAACTAAATTGATTTTTCTGTTCTTCTAAAGAAAGAATTTTCTTACTCCTAATTTCCTCAAAATTTTGAAAAATCCGATTAACATATTTTAATATATATTTATCAAATTCTGTATGTTTAACAGATATATGTGAGATTAATTTTTTACAATACTCTGATTTAAAATTTCGAAGTACTGGTTTATTAAAAATATCCTTGATAAAATTTTTCAATAATTCATCTAAATGGATTAAGTCTTTATGCTCAACTTCAAATCTTTTGATGATATTCTCATTTAATATATCTTTTTGTATTAAATCACTTAGGGAGTTTAAAACTTCAACTGCTTCAGAGTTATAGGCATTAAAAGTCTTTAAAATCATTTCTTCTAATAAGTTATTGAATTTTTCAACATTTTTATTTTTGAAGTTGATGAATTCTTCACGGTAAGACTCTAGATATCTAATTAATCTTCCAGAATGTAATTTTAAAAGATTTCTTTGATATTTTTGGTACCTTTCAGATATAACTTTAATCCAATTTCGAACATTATTTAATTTTTCAAGATTTTCTTCAGAATTAAATATAATATTTTCCTCTGAAGTATCTGTAGATGAGAAAGGATTGTCAATTTTTACCTTTTCCAATAATACACAAGTATTGCGCTCTAGTTGATATATATTTTCAATTTGAGAATATAAATTAAATTTCCGAATGTGCTCTATTTTAACCTTTGCTAATCTATTAAGTAAATCTTCCAACTTATCAGAATAAAATTTCGGGTTCTTATTCAAGATCCCTCTTAATATGGCAGTAAATTCAGAAAGAACTTCATATATTTCTTTTTTCTCGTAAATACTATGGTGATTATTCTCTAGTTTTATAATATTGCAATAGTCTACTATATTCTTGTAGTTTTTCTCAGCAAGATGATAATAATTCTCGCAACTCTCAACATATAATGAATTTTTTGCTAAATAACTATAATATAATCCTAAAAGAGATTTGTTGATTAAAAAAGCGAAGTCTCTGCAATCTTGATACTTTTCTCTGATTTTATCATCTTTTATGTAATTTAATAAAAATTCTTCAATTATTATCTCAAAATTTCCAGCAGATCGAATCAAATTGAATAATTTTAAAGGATCAATATCAATACTATCCAATTTTGTGATAATTAGATGCCTATATTCATTAAAATCAGAATATAATCGATGGAAATGGGATTCAATTATAGATTTCCTTTTATCAATTTCTAAATTTTTAATTACTCTTTCAGCTTTAAATTCTGAATTTTTAAATAGTCTTTCTGTTTTAAATGATGTTAGGTTTAATACTTCAGCTAAATAATATTTGAAAGAACATATTGATTCCATATATAATGTTTTTGCCCCACAATAAGGACATTGAGCTACAGACCCCTTTACAATAGGTAAACCGCTTCCACACTTTTTACATGGTAGATATTGCATGAATTCTTGTATTCTCACAAAATTAGTTTTTAATTTTTCTTACAGAGTAACAAATTACTAATCCATTATTAAAATTTTATCCTTCAAGTCTATTAAATCATAATATCTTGATGTGTTTTTTGAAATGTGATATTAAATATAATTGTTTTGAAATTCAAAATATTTTTATAATATTTTCTACTAATAAGAAGGGTTTAATGTGCAAAATAACAATAGAGATGACTTTCTTTAATCTTAATTGGATTACAAAAACCATAACGTTCAAATTGAATAGTTTGATTCATAGGTATATTTAAAAGATTAATTTCCCCCTTACCTTTTGATGTTGTCCCATCTGGTTTTAAAATTGACACTTTTATATTTTCGTCTTTAGGAACCCATTGAATAATTGAGAATTCTCTGTTTAATTCTTTACTTTGAAATGAGGCAAATACAATCTTATTCTTTAAATCAATGGAATTAATTCGAATATTCATTAAATCTTTTAACCGAACCACTTGATCTTCTTTAAATTTTTTCGCATCAAACAAAGAAATTAATATATTCATTTTGTTGTTTTTTGCAATGCATCTTATATTTCTTTTTCCTTTTGTTGGCTCTGTTGGATGTAATAAAGGTTCTGCAATATATTCTTTCTCAGGAATTTGATCAATTATTGTTAATATTGGATCTTCAACATAGAAATACCGATTCGAGATTTTATCTATAATATCTTGATTTTTTGAATATAACCAATTTACAGAAAAATTTATTCCTGATTGAGACATACCAAGTTCTAATAATGTTTCTCTTAATGCTTCAGGTTTTATACCACGTTTTTTGAGGGATTGTAAACTCCATGTCCTTGGGTCTTCCCACCCTTCATATTTACCATTCTGAATATTGTTTCGTGACTCTGTTTTACTTAATTTCATGTCAGCAAAATTAAGTCTTCCGTAATAGAGTAGTTCCGCTTTCTTCCATCCAAAATGATCCCAAATGAATTCTTCGATAATACCTTCTTTAACTAAATCTATTCCTCTCAGGATATGAGAAGCATTTATCAAATAATCATCAATCGCCCAAGAATACTCTAACATTGGCCAGACAATATATTTGTTACCTACTCTTGGATGTTCTGCTTCAGAAATTCTCATGATAATTTGATCTCTTAAAGCTGGATCTTTTTGATCCATTCCTGTTTTCAGTCTTACTACTGCTTGACCTTCATGATATTCCTTATTGAGCATAGCTTTCCATTCTTCCAAATTCTTCTCAATCGATTGATTCCTATGAGGGCAGGCTTTCTTTCTTTTTTTATATTTTTCCCTAAATTCGTCAGCAGGACAAAAACAGACGTAAGCTATATTGTCATTGATAAGTTTTTCACAGTATTTATAAAAGATTTTCAATCGATCGCTTTTATATAACAATTTACTATACTTGACTCCTAACCATTCTAAACCTTCCTTAATTAATTCATATGCTTCTGGTAAGACAAATTTAGCTTTAGGGCTATTCCGTAACGATTTTGGGCTTCCAATTGTATCATCATAGAAGAGAATAAGTTCACCGTTATATTTTTTTACATATTCATCATTTAAAATAATCATCCTCGCATTTCCAATATGTAATGCACCACTGGGATAAGGCGCTAAGCGCATAACAACTTTGTCAAAATTTGAAATATTAGGTAATTCAGGTAATTCTTTCCTTTCCTCCAATTTTTCCTTTTTATCTAATGCATGGGGATCTAATTGTAGCAATTTTTTTTTCTGATCTTCGATATTCAATTTTGAAATTTCATCGATAATCTCATCTAACAGGGGAATCATGATTTTTGTTTGAGTTCTTAACTCAGGGCGTGAAGCCATAAGTTTTCCCATTATTGCTTTTTTATTTGGTTTCCCGTTAAATTTCACAGCATTTTTCAAGCCATATACCCAAAGTACACGCTTAATATCTTTATCAGACATATTCCGCATTAATCTAATATTATATCAATATAAAAAATTAACTTACTTGAAATTTATAAATTAGAAAGGTTGTGTATGATCTCATTAGTTTCTTTCATTATTCGTTCAATTAAATCTTTAACTGTAGGAATATCGTGAATAAGACCGACACCTTGACCAACTGAAATTACTCCGATAGTTAAATCGCCTTCTTCATACATCATCTTTGATTTCGCTCCAGCAGCAGCATTAAATATTTCCATTTGGTCACTTTTTGAAGTTTCTAATTCGAGAACTTTCTGTGCTGCTTGATTATTCCATACTCGATGAGTAGCATTAAGTGATCGCATAATAAGCATAGTATCATAGATCGAAGCATTTATGAGAGCTTGTTTTAAATTTTCATGGATGGGACATTCTTGAGTAGCCATAAGACGCGTGCCCACAAGAGCTGCTTCTGCACCTAATGCCAATACTGCAGCAACCCCCCTACCATCGGAGATACCACCTCCCGCTACAACAGGGATATCTAAAGCATCAATCGTTGCAGGAGTCAATACTAATGTTCCAATATCATAACGTCCAGTTGCACCGCCATTTTCCCATCCAACAACTTCTACAATATCCGCCCCTAGAGAAGCTGCTTTTTTTGCATAACGAACTCCTGCACATTTGTGTATCCATGTAACTCCGTACTCCTTGAATAAGGGAAT
>JBHLPN010000135.1:0-8047 GCA_048939445.1 Promethearchaeota archaeon
AGAGAAGAAGCAATAACTTTAATTCAAAAGCTTGTTAACAATGTGCCTGATAATGGAACCTATCATGATACTTATGGCGAAATTTTAATGTATTATGAAGAGTACGATGAAGCTGTTAAGAAATTCCAAAAAGCAATTAAAGTAGCAGGTGATGAGTGGTATATCTATCAAACATATATTAAATTAGGAATTTGTTATAAAGAACTTGAAAACTTCGACTTAGCAGTTGAAAATCTCAAAAAAGGAAAGAAATTAACAAATAAAAGCACATCTGACGATGAAACCAAACAAAAATGGCTCACAATCGCAGATCTTTTTATTGCAGAGATTATGCAGATTGAAGAGAAATAAAATTGAGTTATTCTAAAGCTAACTTTTTATATTTATAATATAGTTTTTCAATAAGTGCGTTAAATGCTTCTATTACTCCCTCTCCTGTTTTAGCAGAAGTAATATAATATCCAAGAAAATTATATTCTTTGACTAATTTTTGAATTTCAAGTTCATTTATATCATTCTTATTTACCAGATCAACTTTATTGGCAAATAAAACCACAGGAATATCGCCGCAATACTTTTTTAATTCATTATACCAATTTGTTATATGTATTAAACTGTCTTTACCTAATTCATTTTCTTCAAGGCTATATACAGTAATATTCGCTTTACTTTCTTTATAAAATAAAGGGTGTAGAAAATTAAAATCACCTTCACCTGCGATATCCCAAAATATTAGATTAATTATATCCCCATTGATTTCTTTCTCATACCTTGAAAACTGGGCGCCTATTGTTTTAACATAATCTTTTTCAAAAGTTCCTTTCGTAAATTTTTTTATTAAAGATGTTTTGCCAACTCCTCCATCTCCTATTATAGATATCTTAAATCCAAATTCCTTAGAATTAGTCATTAAATCATTAAGTATTTCTCAAGTTATGTTGTATTTTTAATGTAAAATTAGATGTTGTTTAATTTAAAATTTTAGCTAAAAGAATTTTTGATATAATAAATTCTTTTAATTTCTTAGTTATAATTCACTAAATACAATATTTTTAGTGATAAAAACCTCTGTTATTAAGGATTCAAGTAAGGGGATATCTTTTAAATGAATAGATTGGTTTACTTTAAAATATTTAAGTAAATTTTGCCAAATCTCACCTTATTTTTGTATGTTGTCAATAAAATAATTCAATTTTTGAAGAGCATGATAAGAATCACCTTTAAAGACATAAGAAATAAAAAAAGGTGGAATAGATTTCAGAAAAAGAGTATGTTCGCCGAAAATTGCGCAGTCTAGTCCTTCTGAAAACACTTCTCTAATAAAATAATCAATAGTGGTCAAAAAACCACTAAAAAGATGTGATTCAAAAGATTTTTGATCAATAAAAAAGTGAGAGAATAAAGGAGTACCCCCTTCGATTATGATAAAAATTGAGACAGGAACTTCTTCTGAGATTTTTGGAGATTCAATTCTAAAACAATTTGGAAGGCATCCTTAATTTTCCCATCTTCCATAAATTGTTTTACTTCACTCATTTCTTTAATTTCAGCTTGAGTCATCATTTCAAAAAACTTGTTGAATTGAAACTATTTTAGATATTTTTACTATTATAAGCTAAGTTGAGTTTTAAATATAATAGAAAAGAACATGGATTTTAATTTTCTTTTTAAAAATTAGATTGTTCTTTGTATTAAATACTAAGGTTTAAATAGAAAAAAAAGAAGCATAGAATGGAGGATTATTGGTTTAGTAGTTGCTTCATCTGGAAGTGTTTTTTCTAACCCAACTCCTCCACTTCTGCCTCCTTGATTTAAAATTAAAATAAAACATATTGAAATAAGCTCACAATATATGTACAAAGCCAATTGGCCATACAAAACCTCCGATTTCTGGATCATATAATCCAACTTGATTGACTTGAACTAAACCTTCTCCCCCTTCAGTTATATACCCATCTCCTTCGAAGTGCACATAATCTACAAGAGGAACAGGTTCTTCTGGGTAAGGCCAAAAACCAATTGACGCACCGAATATCTGAAGAAGAGATGGTATTTTTCCTGAAATGTCCAGTATATTATATAAAGACTCAGTACTAAATATCATTCGACATTGGAAATAATATTTCATTACTCCATAATATATTGGAGGAGCATATGGGTATCCATCAGGCATGTAGAAAATCACAAATGGCACTTCTTTTACATGCATGTTTATGGTGATTATTGTATGCTCTTCATCAAGAACTCTTTCCTTAATGAAGCCTTTGTATTCACATTCCCATATGGGCTTTGTCTCCCAATCTAGGAAATTAAATGGCCAATTAGGTCCATATAAGCACCATTCAACCGTATGAGGAGAGATCGCTAATAATGTATCCGTATCTGCCCAATCAACCACATTATCTCCACCCCAATCCTCTAATGGTCTAATTGTTGCTTTTGCTTGAACTATTGTAGAAAATAAAATGAGAGCAATTCCAATTGTTGCAAGTGTCATTAACTTTGGTGCTAATTTTTTTCCGTTTATTTTGATCAACTCTTTTGTTTTTAATTTTAAATTTATCATCTAAATGATGATCAGTTTAAGATTGAGATATATTTGCATTTATAATTGGTCTTCCGATAATTCCATGGAACATCCTATTTATAATGGATTCGTTCTAAAATTGAAATATCAATTTTAAATTTTTCAACAAAATTTCATTAGAGGTAAATTCGAAATTAAAATTAACTAAATTCTATACTTTTCGTGATAAAAATTTCTTTTATGAGAGGTTCTAAAGAAGGGATATCTTTTAAATGAACAGTCTGGTTCATTTGAAAAGATTTAAGTAATTTTTGCCAAATAGTATCTTCCTTTTGGATGTGATCAATAAAAAAGTTAATTTTTTGAAGAGCATGATAAGAATTACCTTTAAAAATATAGGAAATAAAAAAAGGTGGAATGGATTTCATAAGAAGAGCATATTCACCGAAGATTGCTCGGTCAAGTCCTTCAGAAAACATCTCTCTAATAAAAGTATCAATGGTGGTTAAAAAACCACTGAATAGATGGGATTCAAAGTATTTTTCTTGTGTAAATGTATGCGATAATAAAGGCATCCCGCCCTCTGATACAATTAGTAGAAGCACAGGTTCTTCTTCTGAGATCTTTGGGACTTCAATCATTCGTTTTTTTACCATATTTTCCATTTGCTCGTTCAAACCAGAAAGCTCCAAACGTTCAGATAAGGACACTTCAGAAATTTTCAGATTCTCCCACATTTTAGTTTGTCTGAGTAATTCATCATGTTCATATGAAATTTTCATTGCCAATCGTTTCATACCATATGATTCTGCTATTTTTTCAGCCTGAGTTAAAAATCGTTTAGCTTCCTTTATATCTAAAGTTATTAATGAAAGTTTTGCTTGCAATAGGTGGGTTTCGGCTAAATATAAATATAAATGTTGCTTTTTAGCAATACTTAATAACTCTTGAATATATGGGTATATCTCGTTTATTATTTCAGGATCATTAGTTATCCGAAGTTCAGTTAGATATAAATCACATAAGTCTATAATCGCATTCATCCGTGTTTCACCTAGTAATGTATTGTTCATAGCTAACTCTTTAAATATATCTTCTGCTTTAATACGATCTCTTGCTCGTAGACTTGATTTTAATATTAAAGCCTTTGAACTATAATAAAAGGTTTTAGTCCATTTATCATCAAATTTTTCTGAAAGTTCACGCAATTGATCAAGATAAACTTTCGCTTCTTTAATATCTCCCCTACTAACATTAATATCAATTAAGGTACCTAACGCACCTGCAAAGGGTAGGTTATTTCTAACCTTAAAGGCTTCTTTTGCATATTCTATTGCTTTATCATATTCTTTTATATGATAAAAGTTGTTAGCAATATTATTAAGACTCGCAGAAATCAATGCTTTATTGTCAGTATCTTTAGCAAGTTCATAAGCCCTTTTATTAAGTTCTAAAGCTTGTTGAATTTCTCCTTTAAAAAGATGAATACTAGCCTTTATCCTTAAGAATAAAGATTCTCTTTCTCTTAAATCTATTGAGGAAGTTGCTTTAATTATTTTAAATAACTTTTCTGCTTGTAGAATTAGATCTTCACTTTGAGTTATATTGGCCATTATCATATAGGAATAAGCTTGAATGAGTAAAGCATCCAAAGATGATACTAAATCTCCTAGATTCTGAAATTCTTGAAAGATTTCATTAGAAATTTCAATTGCGTCTAAGAAGTTTCCTAATCCACGTAACAGATTAGCTCTAACAAGTTTATATAAGAGTAATTCTTTAAGAGAAAGATCCTCTCCTTGTTCTAATTCTAAAACAATTTGTAAGGCTTCCTGTATTTTCCCCTCTTCTATAAGTTGTTTTACTGAATTCAAACCTTTAATCTCAGGATCAGGATGAAACATTTACTCAAAAAACGTTTTGAATCAAGACAATTTTGGATATATTTACTAAATAAGTTAAATTGTGTTTTAAATATAATGTAAAAATTATCCTTATTAATTTAATGTACTTTTGGACCGAATGAATGCTAGAAAGACTATATAAAATAATTGTACTTTTTGTTTCTAAATACATATACAAAAAAATAAAGAGTAAAAAAAAATAATTAGATAATTTTTCATATATTGCGTTTAGCTTCTCTGTTTTATATAGGCGACAATTGCTAAAATTAAAAGTACAACCTCTACAGTTATGGGAAATAAACCTTGTAGTTTCCACGAAGCTCCAAAAGTGGAGTAAAATGTAGCATATACGGCAATTTCGATAATTGGTGTTAATATAAGTAACCCTATAAAATACTCAAATGTCAATTTAATTTCTTCCCATTCCGTTTTGCGAAGCATTAAAATTGCGAAAATAACAGATACTAAATTAACTCCCCCAAACATTCTTGGGAGATAGGGGTTTGTCCAACCCTCAGGATTCATGGTCAGGTCATATAGAAAGGTAAGCATGATCCCAAATAGAAACCACATAATAGTATCCACTATAAGTGCGATTTTTGTAAGTTTTTTAATTTCGGTCATTTTTTTTATCAACTCAATTTTTTTTTAATTTCGGTTTTATCATCGTTATGATGATTAATTAAAGGGTGAGTTAGAGTTATCTTTATAATTGTAGTTCCGATACTTTCATAATAGTTCCGAGAAATTGTGGAAGTTCTATGAAATAGATATAAATAGAAAAAATACCGATCTATATTTTAGAAAATAAAGTATAGTTTTCTTATATTATGGGAACCATAAATTATCCTCCAGAAAAAATTTACAGCCCTTTTAAGTTGAAAAAGCCTAATTATGACCACATTATTCTTTGGATGTTGTATAATAATGAAGAGTGTAAATGGTCGGATTTTCGTCAAGAACCTATCGAAATTCCTACAGGTACTTTATCTAGACATTTAGACAAATTAAAGCGCAAAGACTTTATAGAAAATTTTACTAGAGGATATTACAGAATTACATCAGAGGGAAAAAAGAAATTCCATGAACTGTCAAGCGCGAAGAAAAAGGCTCGTAAACTAAATTATCCCCCTAAAATTATCTTAAAAAGCGGAAGGAATTACTCTCATTGGATTCTATGGATGGTTTACAATAATAATTACTGCAAAAGGTCTGAATTTCTTGAGGATCCATTAGCTATAAATCAATCTTCATTATCAAAGAATTTGAGCTTATTAATTGATAAGGGTTTTATAATAAAGGAGGATGGAAAATATCTAATTACCCGAGCAGGCAAATCAGAGTATTCAAGGATGCTTCAAAAATATGATTTAGATAGACAAACTATTTTAGAGGAGGAGGGTAAACGAATTGAAGAGATTACTAAAAAAACAATTCATTTCTTTGAGAATTATAAAATTAAAGATAAAGATATACAATTTAGGTTTCTTAACAACATACTAAGTTTAGATTATGAAAAAGTAAAAACAATATTAAAGGATGAGGATGATTTTCATAAAATCCTGCTTTTTCTTTCAATAAATCATCCGGATCAATATCCAGGCTTTATTTCTTCTGAAGATTTTTCTAAAATCTATAAAATTAAGAAAACTACACTTGACTATTACATTGATGAGATTTCAGAAGGCAAAATATATCCATTAAGATTTTTTAAGCTAACGCAACCATCAGGTGAGCAATATTACTTTCAATCAGATGGAAAGCTAGAAAGAATACTTCGAGTAATTACGGAGAATCAAATCACTAGAACCACTTATTTGAGCAAGCTTTTTTCAAAACCAACGCCAAACATGCCTTTAGTAGATATGAAACGTATTATCAATAACATCGCAGATAAGAGTTGCGAATTTTTATTTAATAAAGATATGAACACATCATTAAGGGATTTTTTACCAGAGTACATTCAATATTTAGCGTATAAAATTGAGACGAAAAAAGAATTAAAAGAATCCTATGATAAATTGGAAGGAATAATTTGGCAGAATATTTCAGACATATTTCAATCACAAATTGCTGAAAATTTAGAGAATCAATATGAAGAAGCAATAAAAGAAATTGATAAGGAAATTGAATTAAACCCAGAAAATCTTGATTTATATTATTCTAAGATTAAAATTTTGATTTATTTTAACCGATACCAAGAAACAATAAACTTATTAGATAATTTGCTTGAATCTTTTCCTGAAAATGAAAAAGATATTAAAGTTTTAAAAGCAGCTGTTCTTAAAAGAATGCAAAATATTGAAGCTGGATTAGACATAATCAATAAATTAATTCAAATATTTCCATAAGACAATAATCTTATTTGTTATAAAGCTTATTGGATGCAATATTTAGATAAAAAAGAAGAAGCAATAAAGATTATTCAAAAACTTATAAAAGAAGACCCAGAAAATGGAATATATCAGGACACCTATGGTGAAATTTTGATGTATTTTGAAGACTATAATGAAGCAGTAAAAAAATTTCTTAAAGCAATCGTGATTGCGAGTGATGATTGGTATATTTATCAGACTTATATTAAATTAGGAATTTGTTATAAAGCACTTGAGAATTATGACTTAGCACTTAAAAATCTTAAAAAGGGAAAGGATTTAATTAAGAAAAGCTCATCTGACGCTGACACTAAACAAAAATGGGCTGCAATCACAGACCTTTTTTTATCAGAAATAGAGCAACTAGTTTAATCCAATTTCTTGTTTAATAAATTGATCAATTCTTTTTTAATACCTGGTTTATAAGGTAAGATTTCACCATCAAAAATAGCGCAAAATGTGCCATAAGGATGAATGGCATTTTGTTGAGCTTCTTTAGTATTTTTAAGGAGAATTGCTTGAAAATTCACATTGTTCTCTTTTGCGAGTTCTTCCATATCCTTCACGAGAATTGGAAGATAGGGACATTGTTGAGTATATAATATAGTCACGCCTTCTCCATACTCTTTCAATTTATCTTTAGAGAGAGGAAAGAATTGAGGTTTGGGCACAGTCTCCGAGAAAGTTTTGGCATATAATCCATAGTAAGGGGCAAGCTCATCCACCTTTTCAAACCCATTTTTAATAAAGAGTCTCATATTTGGCAACCACCCTCCTTTCTCAGCGGTCATTGCAACAACTCCGTTCATATTCGTTTCTTTGGCATCCTTAATACATTCTTCTAAAAGTTTGGAAGCATAACCCTTATTTTTATGCTTACCGATAACCCAAATACAGTGAATAACCATCCACCCATCTGCTTGAATCCCCCTCCAAGTATATTCACCAGGAATATATTCTATAAAACCTCGAGAGGTTTCTCTCTCTCCTTCTTTAACTAGAAGTAATTTATATTTTAATCCTTCTTTAAATCTTTCCTTAATCCATTTAACTTTATTTTGATATCCTACTTCTTTCTTTTGCGATTTCTTACAAAGTAAGCCATATACATTTATATTCTTCTCATTGATATCGATGATCTTTGCACACAATTTTCTTTACTTTATTTTTTCTATTATTTTTTTTAAAAATATTAATCATTAATTTAATTTTAATTGATTTTTGAGATAATTAAATTCTTT
>JBHLPN010000136.1:0-6233 GCA_048939445.1 Promethearchaeota archaeon
TTTTAATTGGATTTACTTTTTTGTATGTACTTTTTTGTAAAGACATTTTTGTAAGATTTAGTGCAATACATTTTGTGCTTCGCTTATATATAAAGTTTTACCTTACGAAAAAAAGCCTAAATGATGGTATAATAAACCCGAAAGGGATTGTTGGTCAACAAGGGCTTGAAAATTAAAAAAGGATTGAATGTTATAATCTAAGAAATTAATTAACAAACAAATATGGTAAGTTTCATAATAATTAAGGAAATTTGGAATAAGTAAAAAATTAAATCAGTAGTTTCTAATTAAAAAAAAAAAATTTAAATAATTGAATTTTCCCTCTAAAGAGTTTACGGAAAGAAAATAAGATACTCTAGTGATTCCATAACTGCTTCATTTGCTGCTAAACCAAAACGAACGGGTTTATATGTCCAAGTTTCGTATAATGCTTTTTGGTCATATGCGTGCTTATATTCATATAAGTAATTCATAAATCCACTTTGTCCAGGTGGAATTACATTAAATGCTATAGGTGTCGGATTCCAATACGGAAATATTTGTTTTGGCATCTCTGCAATGTGATTATAAGTACCTCGATTCATATAATGCATTGGTGCAGGAGGTAAAGCACCCTGAGCGTCGGGCCACCATTGTCTGACTGGTGTAAGCCAAGTATCCATATCTGGCCCTAATTCATCTCTTAAAGCTATCACGGCATCTTTGAGTGCCCGATTTATTACATCATCTCTATCTTCTCCATTAAGATAATCATAATTTAGAGGCAAAGTTGATTCTGGACCATCGAAAACATGAATTATTGTACTTGGCCATACACTTGCAAATTCGCGATGAATGGGGCCTATTGGAGGATAAGGTGGAAGATCATCATTAAAAACTTCCTCCTGTACTCTATCGTACCATTCATCAAAGATTGTTAAACCAGGATCATCATAAGTAGCATCAGCAGCAGGCCATTGTGGTGCTAAATAATCATTATAGTGAAAATCCCAAGCTTCTAAATAGGGTAGCGCTGCCTGGACATCTGGATCATCAGAACTGCTTGCTGCATCTAGTAAATATCCTAGGAGATTCATTCCATTTATATGAGTATAACCGACATCCCTGTTAATACTAATCATATCATCAAGAGTAAATTCATCTTCAGCAGACAGGAGTTGCATTATTCTTTTAACACGATGTCCTTCTCCCCATCCGGCATCTGATTCACCATAAGGCCAATTAGTAATCGGTTTATTATTCCAATTTGCAAGCCAGCCCTGCTCAGGGTTGATACATATTGGCATTTCATCAACACCTGTAACTCCCAACCATTCTTCTTCTCCTGTTCCCCATAAGGGTAATCTATCATCAATAGGTCTGCCATATAATCCCGTTGTAGGTTTTATTGGCCAAAATCCTGAATGCCAATACCCAATATTTCCATCATTATCAATCCAATAGAAGTTATGGGCTGCTCCTACATGTTTTGCGGCATAATCGAAATCTTCAATATCTTCTGCTTGCATAAAGAGTGACCAACCTTCTTCAGCTGCTAGTTCATCCTTGTAGTAAGGAGCCTTCATTGTAAAACATAGATTATTATCAAGATCCCAGCCAAGGATAGGTCCGTGGACTGTTCTGTATACATTTCTATCTTCATAGAACATTTTCTTAGGCCCATAAAATCTTTCAACTCTTACTTCCATGTCAACCCATCCACCATTATACCAGTATTGATGAGGATTATCGGGATTTAAAACTTCAATATAAGTATCCATATTATCTGTCACACCAGTAGTTGATGTCCACGCTCCAGATGTGCTAACTCCGATTAATATACTTGGAGCATGAGGCATCATCATACCTACTGCATCAATTCCTGCTCCATGAAATCCTATTTCAAGGACAATTTGGGGAATTGATTGTCCCATCTGAGGACCTCCCTGTTGTAGAGTGTTTCCAGTCGCAGATTTTGTAGGATCGACCATCCAAGCATTGCTTCCAAATTTTGTTGGTAATCCTAGTGATTCAAACAACGCTTTTTGACCCGTTTTAAGCTCATTATATTTATTATAGACATTCATTACTTCACTTGAACTTGAAAATCCAGCAGTGATCCTGTCATCCCATGAATTAATGAATTGAACTTCAGGCCAAGCTCCTTCTTCTATAGGTATGGTTACTTCTGCTCCAGGATCATTTTGAGGGAAGTGATCATTAAATATGTCCCATCCGACATCGTTTCCATACAATTCTTGAATAGCCTGTAGAGCAGCAGCATATGATAGTTCATCACCTCCACACCCTCCAAATCTCCAAGCCATCATAATCACTATAGCAACAGAATCTTCAACAGTCCATGGCTCGATGGGAAGAAGATCAAATGCTAGATATTCTATAGGAATAAGAGAAGGATCACCATATTTGAACAATCTTTCTTGGGCTTCGTTGATATATGCATTAATACCGTCTGTATAAGCATACCACATTTCTTTGAGCTTCGCTTCAGGTTTAGTAGGTGTCCAAGAATCAAATATCTCTCTTAATTCTTCTTTACTATAGGCCATACTTCTGATATAGAAATCATTATCTATATTTCCGATGCCAAATTCGTAAAGACTTCCATATCCTTGCCTTCGGTATAAATCTGCTTGCCAAAGTCTATCTTGAGCCATAGCATAACCCGCCCCATAAGCTAAACCTTCTTTTGTTTTTGCATATATATGGGGAACACCATAATCGTCTCTTATGATTTTGACTACATCGATGGTGCTGAACCACTGCCACCATCCACTTACAGACACGATTGGAACCAGAGTTGATAAAATTAAAATTGATAAAATAGCAATTACTTCTTTTTTCTTCATCCTATTATCTCACTTTTAATTGGATTTACAATTTTGTATATACCTTTTTGTAAATACTACGTTTTTGTTAGATTTAGTCCAATATAATTTTTGTTTGAGATATATATAAAGTTTTACATTATGAAAAAAAGCTTAGAAACGTTGAATTTCACGAATTCCCATTTCCCATCAAAAATCTACTATTGGAAATATCTAAAATTTTAGTGATAATTTCAGAAAATAAAGACCTAATGAAGTCTTAAAAAAGAAATATGGAAAAAAATGGAATATCAACTTATAATTATAGTTTAACCAGAAACAGTAAAACCTTCGAAAGCAATTGAGGGCATTTTTCCGAATGGCGTTAATTCTATTTCATTTCCTAGGCTTGTAATTTGTTTAAACGCCTTATAAAGATTTCCTGCAATAGAAACTGGTTCTAGAGGTGTTGTGATTTCTCCATTTTCTATTTTGTAACAATTTGGGGCAACAATAGAAAAATCTCCGGATATTGTGTCAGCAGTATGCATGCCTAATAAAATATCTTCTACAAATACGCCGTCATTAATTTCAGACGCTAATTCCTTTATGTTTTTTTTACCTGGCTCTATAGATATTGTGGTAGGTGATATTTTGGGTAGAGATTCATAGGTTTGAGGTCCTTGCCTTTTTGCATTACCTGTGTTATCGGTAGAATATATATTGCTATAATATTGATCAAAAATGAAACTTTTCAAAACACCTTTATCAATAATCAAGGTTTTTTTACGAGGGTGCCCTTCATCGTCAATTGAAACCATTTTTGGATCTTCTGGAATTTGACCATCATCATAAAGAGTTAGAGAAGGTACACCAACTTGTTCCCCCAGTTTTTCTGCAAAAATACTTTTTCCCTCAATAACACTTTGACCATTTATACTGTTTTCTAATCCTGATTGTATTAATTCCGCCACAGCTAAATTGTTGAAAATTACATTCATTTGAGCTGTTTTTTCTAAAGGTTTTGAATCTAGTAAAGCAATAGCTTTTCTTGCGCCTATTGTCCCAATTCCGTCAAATTTAGGTACACCCCTTCCAAATGTAAAACTTGCTCCTTTTTTAGATTTTGAATTTTCAGTGGCTACAACAGAAGCTTCTATTGAGCTCGATGTATTTCTAGCCGATTTTAGCAATCCTTCTGTATTTCCGACGGCAAATGCTCCATATCCTACTGATATAAAGCCTTCAATTGATAAAATTCGGGGATCATAGTCTTTGGCTTCTTTAAAAATTAAGTTAGCACCATTTACAACCTCTTCACTGCTAATTTCAACGACAGACATATCAATAATTCCATTTCTACCTGTTTGTGATGTCTGTACAAAATTACTCCACCGATCATCTTCCTTAGGAAGAGCTTTAGAAACTTTCAGAGCAGATTCTATTACAAAATTTACTGCAGAGTCACCAATTCCCGAAGCAGAAGCGAACCCTATTTTTTTTCCTGTTAGACAACGACATCCTACTCCAGTATTACCTCCTTGTGTGGCTTTTAATATTCCCCCTTTTATATTCACATTTAAGGAACGTGAGTTAGAAATATATAACTCAAGTGCATCAATTCCAAGAGATTTGCCGAATTTCAAACCACGATCAATACGAGCAAGGAGATTAGATTCCCAATCTTCAAAATTTATAGTCATCTTTATTGTTCACCTCCAAACCGAACGTTATCTATTATCAATTTTGGTCCACCAATTCCAACAGGTAAAGGATACTGTCCGTCTTTTCCACATCCGCCAAAATATGAAGAGTAAATCTGTAAATCTTTAGTAGCACCTCTTATGTGCTTTAATAATTCAAGTATATTACCTGATAAAGTTACATCTTTTAGAGGGTATTGTTTTTCACCATTTTCAACCCAATATCCCCGAATAGCTTGGAAAACAAACGACCCATCCATGTCTACTTGTCCTCCTAAACTTCGAATTGCATAAATACCTGTTCCTAATTGTTCTAACGCCTCTTCTTCTGACAAGTCTCCTGGAGCAAAATATGTATTTCTCATCCTTGGTATAGGAGCAAAGGTAAAATTTACAGCTCTTGCATTGCCCGTAGGAGATGAATTTAATATTTTAGCTGTAGATCGGGATTGTAAAAATTGTTTTAATATTCCATTTTCAATAAGAATAGAACGCTCCGTTTTTACACCTTGATCATCATATGGAAGCCAAAACCCACGTAAATTAATACCAGAAGGAAGTACTCCTTCATCAATTATAGTTACGAGCTCAGAACCTAAGGTTTCTCCTAATTTATTATGAATTGGACTCACTTTTGAAATAATAAAATCTCCCTCAGTTAAATGTCCAAAACTTTCATGGGCCAACACTCCAGCAAGAATATTTTCACACAGTGCTGTAAATTTTCCTGCAGGAGATGGTTTAGCTTTCATTTTTTCTTTTGCCCATAATGCAGTATTTTTTCCCAATTCCTCGGGAGTCATGTCTATATTTTTATAAAATTCAAATCCAACAGAACCACCTTTAGCGTCATAAGCAGTGACTAAATCTCCCTGCTCAGTTTTGCTTGTTACTACACATAAAAGATCAAGGAAAAGAGGATTCCACTGAATTTCTGTTCCTTCAGAATTAGTGAAGATTTTTTCTCCTGATACCTCACCATACATTACTCTTAGAGAGGCTATATTTTTACCATACTCTCTTGCGGAATTCTCTACTCTATTTAATAATTCCATTTTATCATCTATATCAACTAACCAAGCTGGTTCTTTTATTTTTGGCTTAAGATTAACATTAATAATAGGTTCTAGTGGCTCAACTTCCGATTTAATTTTAATGGCATAAGAACTTGCTTTCGCTATACCCAATGCATCATTTGATGATTTTTCCAATGCTTCTGGAGTCAAATCAGCCGAAAAGGCATAACCAGTAGCACCTTTATAATACACATTAAAACCAACCCCTGCTCTTTTAATTGTTTTACATTCTTCAATTCTTTCATTTTCTTTTATGATTGTTCTTAAAAGAAGCTCATCATAACGAGCATCAACAAATTCAGCTCCCTTTGATTCAACTTTGGAGATTACTGTTTGTAATTTATCAAACATCTTATCACCTTATAAAATTAAAGATTTTAGTTAAGAAATTATAATAAATTTATATATTCGCCTTTGCTTTAAAATGAAATTAGTTTAATCTTTCTTTTCAAAATCCCATTTTCTTCCCAAATTCAAAAAGAGAACATCTAAACTTTTAATGAATCTTTTCATATAATTAAGTAAGATTACAGATAAAGAAAGAAATGTGAATAAATATGCCAACTTCAGAAGAATTTATTGAAATGGATAATAAGTATTGTGCTCATAATTATCACCCAATTCCCGTTGTAATTTCACGTGCTGAA
>JBHLPN010000136.1:6333-8037 GCA_048939445.1 Promethearchaeota archaeon
AAGAATTTATTGAAATGGATAATAAGTATTGTGCTCATAATTATCACCCAATTCCCGTTGTAATTTCACGTGCTGAAGGTGTTTGGATGTATGATCCAGAAGGTAAAAAATATTTAGATTGTTTATCGGCATATTCAAGTCAGAATGCTGGACATTGTCATCCTGAAATCGTTGCTACTTTAAAGGAGCAAGCAAGCATTGTTACACTAACTTCTCGTGCGTTTCATAATAACATGATGGGCCGTTTTTTAAAAATGTTAGCAGATGTTGTTGGACCACACATTAATGATCCTACAAATTCAGGTATAATGTCTCTCCCGATGAATACAGGAACAGAAGCAGTGTCTACTGGGCTAAAAGTGGCCAGAGCTTGGGGATATATTAAAAAAAAAATTCCAAAGAATGAAGCGAAAATAATAGTGTGCAGAGATAACTTTCATGGTAGAACCATCACTATTGTAGGTTTTAGCTCTGATATTTCTGCAACTCGATATTACGGGAATTTTGGGCCTTATACTCCGGGATTTATAATTATACCATATGGAGATGCAGAGGAATTAGAAAATGTTATATTAGAAACAGGTCCAGACAAAGTAGCTGCCTTTTTAGTTGAACCAATACAAGGAGAAGCAGGAGTGAAAGTTCCTCCAGAGGGATATTTGCACAAAGTTAGAGAAATATGTACAAAATATAACGTATTAATGATGTTAGATGAAATTCAAACAGGATTCGGCAGAACAGGAGAATTATTTGCCTGTGATCATGAAAATGTAAAACCAGACATGTTATTACTAGGTAAAGCCCTCGGAGGTGGTGTATATCCCGTTTCTGCGTGTGTAACTACAAAAGAAATCATTGGTCCAGATGTAATAACTCCAGGTACTCATGGGAGCACTTTTGGAGGAAATCCTTTAGCAGCAGCTATTGGAATGAAATCAATAGATATTCATTTGCGAGAGAATCTTTCTGAACGAGCTAAAGAGATGGGTGCTTATTTTATGAAAAGGTTAAAAGAAGTTGCTGAAAAAAGAACTAAAATCCCAATTAAAGAAATCCGAGGAAAGGGTTTGTTAATTGCTGTCGAATTTACTGAAGATGCTAGACAGATCGTTGAAGAACTCAAGGACCATGGAATTTTAGCAAAAGATACACATTCTACAACTATACGATTTGCCCCTCCATTAGTAATTACCAAAGATGATATCGATTGGGCAATTGAAATTATTGAAAAAGTGTTTGTAAAACAGTAAAAAATAATTATATATCTCTATAAATATGAGTACCCGCTTTCCCTTCTAAAGCTTCTTTTATTTTTTCAATTGAAGTTATAATCGCTTTTTCTCCACCTGTTTCCATAAAACTTATTACTGCTTGAATTTTAGGCCCCATACTTCCAGCAGGAAATTGACCTTCCTCCAAATATTTCTTGGCATCTGAAATGGTAAGCTTATCTAAATCTTTTTGAACAGGTGTTCCATAATTTAAAGCAACTTTTTCAACATCAGTAGCAATAAGGAGTATTTCCGCGCCTATTTGTTCAGCTAATTTAGAACTAGCAAGATCTTTATCAATTACAGCCTCAACTCCATAAAGTCTTTTTGCTTCTTTTATAACTGGTATCCCACCTCCACCACAAGCGATTACGATCCAACTTCCTAATTCCATTAACTTCTTAATTTCACGCCATTGATAGATTTTTATTGG
>JBHLPN010000137.1:0-8007 GCA_048939445.1 Promethearchaeota archaeon
CCCTCAGTTCTAGGACGAGTATGTTTTCATGACTGTGAAATTGAATGTCGTCGGGGTCAACTTAATGAGCCTATTGCAATTTGTGCTTTAAAACGTTTCGCGATGGAGAAAGATAGTGAATTTTGGAAATCAAAAATAAGTATTAAACATTCAACAGGGAAAAAAGTAGCGATTGTAGGTTCAGGTCCTTCCGGGTTAACGGCAGCATATTATTTAAGGAGGTTAGGACATTCAGTAACATTATTTGAAGCTAATTCTTATATAGGAGGCATGTTAAGGCAGGGAATTCCTGAATATCGATTACCACGAGCAGTCCTTCAGAAAGACCTTGATCATATTTTAAGTATAGGTATTGATGTTCAAACTGATAAAGTTATAGGGGAACATTTATCTCTTGATGATTTGAAGGAACAGGGTTTTAATGCAATTTTTTTGGCCATTGGTGCTCAAAATACTAAAAAGCTTAAAATTGAGGGATTAAGTCTCCCAAATATTCTTTGGGGTCTTGATTTTTTGAAAAAAGTTAATCTTGGTGAAGAAGTTGAAGTTCTAGACAAAGTAATCGTTATTGGTGGAGGGAACGTAGCTATAGATGTAGCTTTAACTGCTAAACGACTAGGGGCTAAAGAAGTGCAATTAGCTTGTTTGGAATGTAGAGAAGAAATGCCTGCCCATGAATGGGAAATTCAAAAAGCAATAGATGAGGGGATATTACTAGATTGTTCTTGGGGACCAAAAAGGATTATTGATAAGGATGGTGAAATATCTGAAGTAGAATTAATCCATTGTGATTCTGTATTTGATGATAATAATTTATTTAATCCCATTTTTGATGATGCAACTACCAAATCAATTAAAATTGAAATGATAATCCTTGCAATAGGGCAAATTCCCGATTTATCTCTTTTAGGGAGTGAGAGTAAAATTAAAATCTCAACGTCAGGATTAATCCAGGCAAATGAAGGAACTTTGGAGACGAATATCCCTGGGATTTTTGCTGGTGGTGAAGTCATAAATAGTCCCAGCTCTGTAGTTGATGCAATTCAAATGGGACGAAGAGCAGCTTCCTCAATTGATAAATACTTAGGAGGAAATGGAGTAATTGAAGATTTCCTAATTGAATCAGATATTCCTAATCCTAACCTAGGACGTGATGAAGGTTTTTATGATAAACAACGTGTAGAAATGCCTCTCTTGTCATTAGAGCAGCGCCAAAACAGTTTCGATGAAATTGAATTGGGTTTTGATGAAAAATTAGCTCTAGAAGAGGCAAACCGATGTTTAAGATGTGATTTACGTTTTGAAATCTCACCAGTTGTACTACCGCCTCAAAAATGGTTAGAATTAACCGTTGAAAACATTCAAAATGTCCCTGAAACAGAAGGGGTAATTCAAATCTTAAATGAAAATCAAGAAATAATCTTAATTCAAGGAATTCAGAATATGCGATTAGTACTAGAAGAGCAATTGTCAACAAATCCAAATGCTTGTTATTTTGATTATGAGGAGGACCCGATGTATACAAAACGAGAGAGTGAATTACTTCAACAATTCATGCAAGAATTTGGAAGGTTTCCAGAAGGGAATGAAGACCTTGAGGATGATCTTTTTTAACTTGAAAAGAATTAAAAAGGGAGTAAATTTGTTATATCTTTTAATCTTTGCTTAATTTGGTTTTCAAAATTTCTGTCAATAAAGGGACAACTTCGCATAAATCGCCTACAATACCATAATTTGCTACATTAAATATTGGTGCTTCAGGATCTTTATTTATTGCGATTATTATATCGCTACTTTTCATTCCGACTAAATGTTGGATGGTTCCTGATATTCCACACGCAATATAAATCTTCGGAGAAACTGTAGTTCCACTTTGTCCTACTTGTTGTGATTTTGGAATCCAGCCTAAATCGACGGCTGCTCTACTCGCTCCTACAGCCGCATTCAAGACATTAGCTAAATCTTCAATAATTTTAAAATTCTCCTTACTCCCTACTCCTCTCCCTCCAGAAACAATGGTATCAGCCTCACAAACTGGAATACCACATTCTGCAGTTGTATCACTGATAACTTCTTTGGTTTTTACTTTTAGACCTTGAATATCTACTTTTACAGGAACTTCAATGATTTCTGCATTATGGTTATCTTGAATCGGTGCCATTTCCATAACATTGGGTCTAACTGTTGCCATTTGGGGACGTGTTATAGGACAAATAATATCAGCCATTATATTTCCCCCAAATGCAGGTCGTGTTTGCAATAATAATCCATCTCGTATAGATAAACCAGTACAATCAGCAGTAAGCCCCAACTCAAGAGTAGCAGCAACTCTTGGAGCTAGATCTCTCCCATTTATAGTTGCCGGATACAACACTATATTTGGTTTATATTTTGAGATGATACCAGTAATCACAGAAGAGTAAGTTTCAGTATAGTAATCTTTAAGTGCTTCATGCTCAGCAATATATATTTTTTTAGCACCGCGATTTGAAAAATCTTGAGAGAATTTTTTTATATTATCTCCTAAAAGTAAGACACATATATTTTGTTTCAACTCATCTGCAAGTTCTATGCCTTTCCCTAATAATTCAAAAGATACATTTCTAACCTTTTCATCTTTTATTTCAGCAACAATCCACACATCTTTAAATTGTGATAAGTCAACATCTTCTCTTCTTTTCCTTTGAATTGCAATTGCTTTCACATTACATATGTCAACACAGGCACCACAAAGAGTACATTCATCTCCTATAACTGCGATTTTATCTACAATTGTAATCGCAGCAAATGGGCATGCTTTTTCACATAGTCCACATCCAGTACATTTTTCCTTATCTACGATAATCAAAATTAGATCACCTTATCTTTAGATAATAAATCAATTAGTTTTTGTACCGCAGCTTCAGCTGTTTCTTCATGAATAATAACACCTTGCTGTCTTGCAGGTGGTGAATAAACCTTAATAACTTCGGTTAAGGAGCCATTCAATCCATAATCATCTTTATTACCCCCCAGTTCGTCAGCATCCCATATAGAGAATGGTTTTTTATTTGCTTTCATTATACTCATCATGGGAGGATTTGAAGGCTCGAATGAAGACGGAGTTATTCCAGTTATGAGTACGGGAAGTCTTACTTCTACAATTTTGTACCCATCATCGGTTTGAACTTTGGTTGTTAATTTTTTGCCTTCTAATTTTTCAATACTTTCGACATAAGTTATCTGAGGTATACTTAGTTGAGCTGCAATTTCAGGTCCTACTTGGGCAGTGTCACCATCAATAGCTTGTAGCCCACAAAAAATGATATTGAAATCACCAATTTTTTTGATACACTGAACAAGAGTATAAGATGTCGCCCATGTATCAGCCCCAGCAAAAGCTTTATCACTTAACAAGATTGCTTTATCTGCTCCCAATGCAAGACACTTCAATAAAGCTTTTTTAGCTTGAGGTGGTCCCATTGAAATAGCAATAATCTCATCACCTTCTTGTCTTATCTTAATAGCTTCCTCAAGTGCAAACTGATCGAAAGGATTAAGAATGCTGGGGACACCCTCTCTTATCAATGTATTCGTTTCAGGATCAATTTTGACTTCAGTTGTATCAGGAACTTGTTTTACACATACAATAAATCTCATAGTTGTATCAAGTTTCAATTGAGATTCAAATTTCAATCTCAATCATTTAAGAGTTAAATAAAGATATTAAAAATATAAAAAAAAGTTAATTAATATTGTTTCTTACCAAGTAGCTCTCTTGCTACAATCATTTTCATAACTTCAGAACTGCCTTCTGCGAGTGCAAATGATCTGACTGCTCGCCACGCAGCTTGGTCAGGGCATTCTCGTGAATATCCAAAAGCACCTTGCCATTGCATAACATCATTTATAGCGTCACAAGCCCAAGTGGAACAAAACATCTTTCCCATAGCAACAATTTTACTTGTTTCAAATCTGCTTGCTTTCCCTTGTTGTTCTAAGTCAATGGTCTTTAAAGCTTTATAACCTAGATCTCTCAACATATTTAATTTTGTGTAATGTTCTGCTAATTTAAAATTAATTCCTTGATATTGCGCTAAAGGTTTTCCAAAAGTTTTTCTTTCTTGAATATAATTGATTCCATTTTCTAACGACTTTAAGCCGGCAGAGGCACAGATAACTGTGATTAGTGCTCTTGCATATTCGTATCCTTCATGTAAAATATAGAATCCTCTGTTTTCTTCACCGATTATATAATGCTTAGGAATTTTTACATTATCAATCGAAAAACCTCCGCATGAGATTCCTTCTCTTCCTAAATCGTCAACATATGTAGGAGTGATTCCTTCCGCGGTTAAAGGTAAATAGAAACATGTCATTCCTCTCGTTCCACGCTCAGGAGTTTGATGTGCTATTGTCACATGCCCACCACCATAAGTTACAGCTTCTCGTACTCCACTGATATACATTTTTTCACCATTTACTACAAATCCATCACTATCTGGCTTTATTGTTGTCTTAATGCCACCAACATCAGAGCCAGCGTCACTCTCAGTTGTCGCTATTCCAAGGAACCATTTTCCCGAAATAGTTTTGGGAAATATCTCTTGCTTTGCTTCCTCTGTTCCATATTTATTTAAAAGAAAACCCCATGATGCGGGAACTAAGTAATATACACAAGTGGAGCCGGTACAGTCTGCTCTTGCTAGTTCTTCTGCTATAACACCAGCACTCATAGCATCTAATCCAGGACCACCATATTTCTCATCAGCCGTACATGTCATGAGTCCTAATTCTGCCATTCCTTTAACGACATCTCTAGGTATTTCTTTAGTTTCTTCCATTTGAAGTGCAATTGGAGTAATCTTACTCTGAGCAAATTCGCGTACTGATTCTCTTATCATTTCTTGTTCTTCAGTAAACTTAATACTCATATTTCTTACCTTATTGATAATAATTTAATGGTATTCCTTTAAATTACGTAAAATTCTTAAGGTTTATTATTCACTTAAAATATTGATTTTATTGGGAATAAGATGGGAGTAGATGTTTAAGAAGTAGTAATTAATTTTACCTTTCTACTATAGTAAATCCCGTTTTGTTCAGAAGATCTGTAGCCTCTTCTATTATCGTGTCTTCTACACGTAGAATAAGCATTGACTCGTCTTTTACTAAAGTAGAATAAAAATAATCAATATTTATGTTATTATCTCCCAATGTTTTGGGTATCTCATATAGTGCATTAGGATGATCATTTAATCTTAAAGCAATTACTTCTGTGGTAGATAAGAGAAAATCTTTTTCTTCTAAAAGATTAATACATTTTTCTGGCTTATCAACTAAAACCAATATTAATCCATATTCACTTGTTTTCGCTACTGTTAATGCTCGAATAAAGATCTTATTATCCATAAGGAGTTTTATGAATTTAGAGAGTTCTCCTGGACGGTCTTCTAGGTATATGCTAAGTTGAATCATTATAGATAAATTATTTTATGTAAATTGGTGTAATTACTTTTAATAATTCTTTTTTTTTAAATGTAGTAAGAAAATTTTTATAAATGAACTCAATTGAATTTATTTGATGCTTAAAGATTTTTACGATAAACATAAAAATTTTTCCTACAGAACCCTCTCAGAGTACTTTTTTTCTCCTGGAATTAGGTGTAAATTTGATATATTAAAAGAAAATATTGACTCAAGAAGAAAATTTTTATGTGGCATTGATCTTGGTTCATCTGGTAATTCTATTCTCTCTTTTTTAGAAAATATAAAGCACAAATCTTTTTTGGATATTGCTAACCTTCCATTAAAACAATATACAAATGGTTATACATGGCATCCTTTATGTGGAGACCTTATAAGATTACCTTATCGAGATGAATCTTTTGATTTTGTGAGTGCTCTTGATGTTTTAGAGCATATTAAAGATGATGAGATAGCAGTATCAGAAATAAGTAGGATTCTTAAAAAAAATGGAATTGTGGTAATCACAGTACCTCATAAGATGAGGTATTATACAAATCAAGATAGAATAATAGGACACTTTAGAAGGTATGAAATAGACAAAATTGCATCCAGTTTCAAGAAATTTAATCTTAGGAATCTAACAACTTTTGGTGTGTATGGTAGATTGATGATAATAGCTGATATTCAATCCACAAATCCGAAAAAAATTGAAGAGAACCTTATTAACTTAAGAGATAAGTATGAATCCAATGTCACTTTCCGTAAGATTTGGAATGTTTTAATAAAAATTCTCTCTAGTTTCATGAAAATAGATGCTAGATACAGTTCTAAGAATAGAATAAGAAATGTAGGCTTAATTTTTGTAAAGGAATAAATATTGTCTTTAGAATCTCTTAAGAAGACTCTTTTTTCAATTTTTCGAATAATATTTTAAATTCTTCAATATATTTCTCGTCATCAGTTTCTTCAATCTTTTTAAGAAGCTCTATTGACTTTGTCAAAATCTCAGACTTTTTTTTGATTTTCTCATAATATAATTGCTTTGTTTCTTGCGATTTCGCCAGTTCCAATTGATCTTCATATTCTTTAATAGAAGTTTTGATTTCTCTCTGAGATTCAATTACAGATGTTGCTAATTGTTTTTTTCTTTGTTCTAATTTGATACAATTATCGCAAATTAATTCACCTGAAATTTTCTGATCCTCATTAACCATAAAGGGATTTCCACAACGATTGCAAGGGACAAGCTTTAAAACAAATTTATCGTTGTTGGAATCAGGCATATTCAAGGTAGAATTGAATTTTAATTTATAATAATTCTATTATAAATATAATCTTGTTTTAGTAATAAATTATTATTCTAATAATTCTCACTTATTAGAAAAGTAATAATACATTAGGGTATTTCACATAATATGGATATAGTTGCAGTTATAATACTATTGATAGCTGGATTTCTTTTTGGAACATTGAGTTCAATAGTGGGGATTGGAGGGGGAGTTTTTTTTGTTAGCTTTATGATCCTTTTATTCTTTTTTCCTGTAGAACTGGCAATAGATACTTCAGTTTTTATAATTTTAATCTCTTCTGGAGCAGGTTTTTTTACTTACGTCAAAGATGAAAGATTACATTTTAAGCAAGTTATTATTTTTGCATCTTTTTCGATTTTAGGAAGTTTTGTAAGTACAATTGTATTTTTATTCGTTTATTTAGACAGCACATTATTAAAAATTTTGTTTGCTTCAACTTTATTAATAGCTGGTTTAAATATGATATACAAAACAATTAAATCTAAAAAAAATTATCAGCAAGAAGAGAAGGAGGAAAGGGACTTTACACTTAGTGGTCATGATTACAGAAGTAATTTAAAAAAGTCAATACCCCTATTTTTCTTAGCTGGTTTTGTTGCTAATCTATTAGGTATAGGAGGTGGAATAATCAATACTCCTGCACTTCATATGATTCTTCATTATCCAATTCATAACGCTACCGCAATTTCTGTTGGTATAATCTTTTTTACTGCTATTTATAATACTATTGCTAAAAGCATTGTAGGACAAATAGATTATTTAATAGGAATTTTGATTGGAGTAGGATCAATTTTAGGTTCAATTTTTGGAGCAAAGATTTCTGGAAAAATGCCTAAAAATCAATTACAATTTCTAGTAGCAATAGTATTAATTGGACTAGCAATAAGAATGTATTTCTAATATATGATTCTTAAAAAATTTATAAATATTTAATCTTAAATCTAATTAAATACACTTCAGAATAAATTCTATAAAATGTTGGAAGAAAAATGGTAAAAGTTAAAGATATTGAAAAACTAATGGATGATTTTATGGTTGAACCAGAAGAGAAATTTATTGCAATAAAACGATATCTTCTGAGTGAATTTGATTGGGAAGTTGACCCATTAAAGAAATCTCAATTTATAATTAGAGGGATCCCTATAGAAGATGACAAAGAACTAGGTGATATTTTAAATTCCTTCTTACCAGAAGAGAAAATTATCCTTAAAGAAATTTGAAAATGAAACGTTAAGTTAATCTAATTTTT
>JBHLPN010000138.1:0-7996 GCA_048939445.1 Promethearchaeota archaeon
CTTCTGTACTGATCCCGTCGCCAGGTATCAGTTGGAGCATCAAACTAAGCGGCCTACCTAAAGCTAGCTCCAAGTACTTTATCGCTTTCATTTGGCCTTGCACCAAGGTTTTAGCTCGTTCCAACCAATCCCTCCTACAATTTCTCTGGCTTATATCCAAGTCATTAATGTGTGTAAGAAGGCAGTGTCGTTTCAGTTGCTAAATTACGGTTCTCACCGTAGTAGTTTTCTACACCTTGCTTGGAGAGTGGGGTGAGGTTCCTCAGCGGGTCAAGCCCACCGTCAGCTCCATATCTCACTCGTCTCTTTTTTAAAAGGTAAAATTAGTATATAAATTTTTGTCTATAAATCCAGAATTATTAATTTTCTAAAGCATAAGAAATTATATCACAATATTTTTTAAATCCTAATTTTCTATAGACTATTTCACCCAATGAAGATGCTTGAAGTACACCAATATAATATTCCATATTAAGAGCATTAATTAGAGCAGCTTTACTTATTGAAAATCCAAATCCTTTACCTTGGTATTCAGGTAATGTGGATACCGCATGAAGTCCTGCCACTCCAGATGAAAGATATAGCAAAAGTGTTGAGACCGATTTTCCTTCGAACTTTCCTAAATAAAAGTGGAAATCTTTTTGTAAATATAAAAATTTAAGTAACTCGAAATCCACTTTTATACCAAATACTTTTGATACGACTTTAGACCATTGGATTAGAGATTCTTCATTATTTACTTTTTCAATCACTAAATTATTATTTTTTATATCCTTAATTACCAATTCTTTTAACTCTACAGCCATCCCTGCTTGTTGATAAACATTAGAAAATCCTAAATTCTCAAGAAATATACCTATATTTTTAGGTTTTGTTAATGGTCCTACTGTCCAACCATTGGGTGCTTTCCCTTTTCGAATTAATTTTTTAACTTTGTTTATTTCTTTTTTAACATTTAAATTTTCAAAATTTGCTCTAAATATACAATCTGGCCAATTTGCGTCCTTAGCCAACACCCAACTTATAACTTTCTTCTTGCTTAGCTTAAAATTGGGATGTTCAGAAGATTTAATATATAAATCATCTAAATTCTTTTCGATATAGCAATTTATTGATTCTGAGATTATCTCTTTTAAAACTCTACTCATTATTTTTATCCATTATGGAAAATTATTATTTATAAATGAAATTCTGTTCCTATTACTCCCATTACATGAGAAGGATGACGATTTATAATTCTATTGAACTCAAAACCTGTACAATGCATACCACAGGTTATTTCTGGATTTAAATCCTCTATAAAAGAGACGACCTTTTCAATATCCTCACTAGCTTCCCTTTCTTTATGAAATCCTCCAATGAGAGCATATATTTTATTGACTCCAGTTAATTTTTGACCATGTTTTATTATATTTATTATACCAGTATGACTGCAACCTGTAATAATAACTAAACCTTTATCTTTAATATTAATATAAACAGCAATTTCTTCTCTATATGTATGTTTATCATATTCTACTTTACTTGTTCCTAAATATAATCCTTTTGGAAGCTCAGTTTCATCAAAAATTTCAATTTCTCCACTTGTAATAATTCCATTATATAATTTTTCAGGGATGGATGTTTCAATAATTTTTACACTAGATTCAATTGCTCGATTGTAAACGATATTTCTATTTAGAGGAGTTCTTCTGAAATATTTGATTTTCCCTTCCATTTTTAATTTTTTTAATGAAGAACCATAATCTTCGGGAGATAGATCATCTCCAGATTCAGTTCTGGCATAATAACCTTTAGTAAGGCACATTGGACTTAGATATATCTGGGATCCTTCTTTCAATTCAGAAATTATTGGAATTAATGCGCCATAGTGATCTAAATGCCCGTGACTTATAATGATTTTTTCAATTTCATTTAATTTTATTTTAAATTGTTTCAAATTATTTATAACAGTCTGCATATAACCTGCGGTATCAAATAAAATAAGATGAGTTGAGTCTCCTTCTAGTATTTTAATAATCATTGCGATTCCATGTTCACCAATCGTTGCAAAAGAATCATGTCCTGGTTGAATTATTTTTCCTTGGAATTTATCGTTAGTTGGCAAGGTCATACTTGTTCTATTCGACGCTATCACCTTTACAATCAGTTTTCCACTTTCTATACTTCCAATATTCATTTTCGATTCAATTCGATTCTTTGATCTTAATAGTTATGTTAATCTCTTTTAATTAATAAATTATTAATTCAAAATCATGTAGTAATTAACTATAAATAATCAAAAGAATAACTCTTTATTTATTATGAACTCAATTTTGGAGATTTTTAGATGAATATAGATAAGATTATGACAAAACTGGAAGAAATTGTTGGGAAAGAATTTGCTTCAAATAAACCAGAAGATCTTTACATATATTCCCAAGATCCTGGAGCTTCTGAACCACGACCCGTTAATTTTGTGGTAATGCCTAAAAGAGTCGAAGAAGTTCAGAAAATTGTAAAATTAGCAAATAGAGAAAAAATTCCTCTTGTTCCTATGGGTGGTGGATTAACCTTGAGTGGTTTAGTAATTCCAATTAAAGGTGGAATAGTTATAGACATGAAACGAATGGACAAAATTATAGAAATAAACGAACTAAGTCGTTATGCTCTTATTGAACCTGGAGTTACTACAGGACAATTACTTGCACATCTAAAGGAATACTATCCTGATTTACAACCAGCAATTCCTGATGCACCTCCTTCAGCTACTGTAACAGGAAATGCATTAATCCATGGATCAGGTTATCTATCCCAGAAATATGGTAATCATGGAAATATGATCAATGGATTAGAAGTAGTGTTACCAAATGGAGAAATCTGTAAATTGGGGTCTTGTGCCGTATCAGATTATTGGTTTACGAGAGGACCAATTCCTGATTTAATTGGTTTATTTATTAGTTCTTTTGGAACAATGGGAATCATTACAAAATTATCATATAGATTATTTCCAAAACCTAAAATACGAAACATGGTTTTTGGGATAATTAAAGATCTAAACATCATTCCAAACCTGATTTCTAAGATAACTTATACTGAAGTAGCAGAAGATATTCTTCTTGGTAAAGTAGATAAACCAGATTATTTAAAAGGATATGTCACTATCATGGTTTATATTACAGGAGATTCAAAAGAAGAATTAGACTCTAAAATAAAGGATGTCAAACGATTATATCGTAAAAATGGCGCTCAACTTATGAAGTTACCTGAAAGGATAATGAATATATTTTTAGAGAAACCTCAATTTGCTGCTGTTGCTGCTGATTATAGAAAAGGAGGCGGTTTTGAATATGTTGGTTCATTTTTACCCTTAGAAAAAACTCCTGAAGCAATTGAAAAAGCTACTGCGATTTCAAATAAATACAATATTGTCCCTACCATAACTTTAAGAATTATTGGAAAAGGTCATTGTGTAATGTTCGCCCCCACATTTGCGTTTAATCGTGCAGATCCTGCTGATATACAAAATGCTCGGAATGCATTAGATGAGGCTAATAAACTTGTTTTAGAGTTGGGAGGTATCCCTTGGAAAGCGGAATTAGCAGGACAAAAACTCATCATTGAGAAAATGCATCCTAGTTATAAAAAACTATTTAAAACAATTCGAAACACTATAGATCCAAATGGTATAATGAATCCTGGAAATTGGGAGGTGAACTAAATATGGGTTTAGAAGTAAGGCAAGATTGGAAAGATATTGTTCATAGATGTTTTAGATGCGGTTATTGTAAATTTACTCATAATTATTCTGATTTAAATTGTCCAAGCTATAAAAAATTTAGATTTGAGACTTATAGTACTGGTGGTAGACTGTGGCTTATATATAGTATTATTAATGGAGATCTTGAATGGAGTCCGAATTTGGCAAATGTATTATATGCTTGTTCTACATGTGGAAATTGTACAGAAAATTGTAGATTTGTAAAATTTAACGATTTTCTCGTTGATATAATTGAAGCAGCTCGAGCTGAAGCCGTTAAAAATGGATTTTGTCCTGAAAATCAAAAGGCTTTATTAGAACGTACTAAAAATACAGAAAATTATAATCCATATGGTGAAAAAAATTCTGATAATAAAGAATTAAAAAAGAAGTTTAATTTACCAGATAAAGCAGATTGGGTATATTATATAGGATGCACATCAAATTATCGACAACAAAACCTTCGAGATTCAACAATAAGATTTCTAAAAAAAGCAGGTATAGAATTTACTTTAATAGATGAACATTGCTGTTGTAGCCCTATAATCCGAACTGGTCAAATCGATCCTGTGGAAGATTTTATGAATTACAATATTACTCAAATTAAAAATACAGGAGCGACTAAAGTTATAACCTCATGTGCCGGGTGTTATCGTACATTAAAGAAAGACTGGATCAAATTTGGTGCTACTTATGATTTTGAGGTTTATCACACTGTTGAATTAGTTAAACAGCTTTTGGATGAAGATCGATTAAAAATTAAATCTGAATATAAAAAAACAGTAACTTACCATGATCCTTGTCACTTAGGGCGCCATGTGGGGATGTATGAAATCCCTAGAGCTGTTTATAATGAAATTCCTGGAATTAAATTAGTAGAGATGCGACGAAATAGAGAAAATGCATGGTGTTGTGGTGCTGGTGGAGGTGTAAAGATTGGTTATCCAGAATGGTCAGTAGAAGTCTCACAAGAAAGGTTAGAAGAAGCTAAAGAAACAGGTGCTTCTGTAGTATCTTCAATATGTCCATTTTGTAGAACAAACTTGTCAGATGCAAATGAAAAGTATAAAATGGATTTTGAGGTAATAGATCTAATAGAAATTTTAGATAAACTCGAGATTGATGTAAATAAATAGAGATAATAAAAATAAATATAGATTTATTTTTTTTTTTTAAAATTTTTTAATAATTCAATTTTTCTCCAAGAGCCATACGAGCTAAATCACTTAGCAGATAGTTCTTTAATCCTTTTCTCTCTACTTTTGCTCCTAATACTTCTTTGCACATAGGGCAATTATAGATGCAAGCTTCAGCACCATGATCAACCATATCTTTAACATTTTTATTTTGAGTTGGTCTTACCAAATTGCTTTTACCTATCCAGCCAAATGCTCCCGCACAACACAATGCATTTTCCCCATCATATTCTCTTGCAACCCGTTCTACTCCTATTAATTCACAAATTTTATCAACCCATTTATCAGTTTCAGGTATAAATCTATTGGAGCAATTTCTTTGGTAAGCAATTTTCATATTAAGCTTGATTAATTCTGATTCATGTTCCTTAAGATAATTATAGACGTATTCAAAGAGATGAATTGGTTTAAATGGCACATCAATATTATTTCTTTGACAATAGGATGTCCATAATCCATAACATTCATCATGCCAACAAATTAATTCTTTTACGCCATGTTTCTTAATATTCTCCATTATAATTGGGAGTCTTTCTCTGATTACTGAATCCTTAGCTAAGTGATGATATTGTAAATTACAGAAAAAAGCACGACCACTTAAATATTGTAAATTTTCAAACATTTGGCCCTTCATTTGTTCAGGAGTTATCCTAGTAAAAGTACATTTATTAAAAACTAGTTTATTAGGATCAATTTCCTTCATTATTAATTCATCAGGAGGTTTAAACCTATCAATTGTAGTTTTAAGTGTATTAGGATCAATATCAAGACTATTATGTTTTTCTTGTAATTCTGTAATCATATCGAATGGATGTGAGTTATATGGACAATATTCATCGCACGCATAGCAAGTAACGCAATCCTTTAAGACAAATGAATCCTCTCCATTTATCATCTTTTCTATTTCAATTCTAGCTATTTTTTTATCGATATCCATCCATTGACATCGCGTTAAACAGTCAATATTTTCACATTCAGAACAATGAGATTTATCAAACATATTATTATCTCTTTTTAGGTTCAATTTTTTATAGCATAATTTTTGAAAACTATGTATCAATTATCTAATAAGAATTTTTAATCTTGGGAAAAATGTGAAATACTACATTACAAATTTTTTATAACATTAAAATAATGGAAAAAAAGATATGAAAAAAATAAAATAATTTGATTACAATCAGAATATTAAAAGTCCGCCTCCATTACTAAAAAACATTAGAAAGCCGAGGAAGATAGTCGCAGTTAATGACATTACCACTAATAAGGTATTTATACTTGGTCCTGCAGTATCTTTAAATGGATCTCCAACTGTGTCTCCTGTGATAGATGCTTTATGAGTTTCTGTTCCTTTTCCACCCAAATTACCTTCTTCTATCCACTTTTTCGCGTTATCCCATGCTCCTCCTGCATTTGACATCATTACAGCGAAAACAAAACCAGATAAAATCGCACCACCTAAGAAAGCAGCTAATGAAGCAACACCAAGTAAAATACCTACAACAATAGGGATTATAATTGAAATTAAACTAGGTAGAACAAGTTCTCGTAATGAACCTTTTGTTGCGATATCGATAGTTCTGCTAAAGTCAGCTGCTTCTTCACCACTCAAAATCTTAGGATTTTCTCTAAATTGCCTACGGATTTCATCTACCATTTTGGCAGCATTTCTCTGAACTGCTAAAATCAGTAAAGCCGAAAATAATGCAGGAACAATGACACCGATAAATGCTCCAATAAGAACATCTACTTCTAACAAATTTATAGCAGGAATGACAGCACCTAAAGATTTTGCTTCTTCAATAAACGAAAATAGTAGTGCTAGTACTGTTAAATTAGCAGCCCCTATTGCGAATCCTTTTGTAATTGCTTTTGCAGTATTTCCTGCTGAGTCTAATCGATCAGCCGTACTAATTACATCGTCTCCGAGTGCCCCTTGTTCAGCAATTCCTCTGGCATTGTCAACAATAGGACCATAAGCATCGTTTGATACAATTGTTCCGACTATTGCTAACATTCCAACAGCAGACATAGCAACACCATAGAATCCTCCTAACCAGAATGAAATTGCCATTGCTACAACAATACCTAAAGCTGGTGGAACAACACTAATAAGACCATATGAAAATCCTGAAAGAACCACAACAGCATGACCCTCTTGAGCTGCATTTGCCATGTTTCTTGTCGGCTTTCTATCGTCTCTTGTAAAGTAATCACTTGTAAAGCCTAATATTATCCCAGCGATTAGACCTATAGCTGAAGTCCCCCATATTCGCCATAGTAGACCGATTTCGGCTTGGGTCACTGTAGGATCGCTAATTGAAAGGAAAAACGTGAACAAGGCAGATAAACCAAAATAAATAATAGTTGCGAGATATGTTCCTGTGTTTAATGCTTTCCCAGGTTCTTCAGAACCTTTCATTTTTATAAGATATATTCCAATAAGTGAGGATATTAATCCAATGCCACATAGAATTACAGGGGTTATTACGAGGATTGCAGTTCCTCCTGCTGTCAATGTAACATCTCCAATTGGTGCTCGAATAATTCCTGCAACACCAAAAGAAGCTGCAAGCAACATAGCTGCTACTATTGAAGCAACATAAGAATCAAAAAGATCTGATCCCATTCCTGCAATATCTCCTACATTATCACCAACATTATCAGCTATTGTAGCAGGATTCCTTGGATCATCTTCAGGTAAATCATATTCTGCTTTTCCAACTAAATCTGCTCCCACATCCGCAGTTTTTGTATATATGCCGCCTCCACATTTCATAAATAAGGCAATACTACTCGCTCCAAAGCTAAAACCTAATACAACTATAGGAGCTCCAGTAATCCAATAAATAAGTGAAACACCAATCAAAGCAATGCCAACTACTGCTAAACCCATTACTGATCCTCCAAAAAACGCAATATCAAAACCTTTTTTTGTGCTGATACTGCACCCCTGAGCTGCTCTTGTATTCGCTTTTACACCAACATACATTCCCAACCATCCAGCTAGCATAGATCCTAATGCACCAATTAAGTAGGCAACTGCTTGTTCCCAATTTAAAGT
>JBHLPN010000139.1:0-4218 GCA_048939445.1 Promethearchaeota archaeon
AAGATTTAGAGGACGCATATCTTAAGATTATGGGTGCAACTCATATGGAGGACTTATTATCCTGGCGCGAAAATGGCACAAATGTTAATCTCAATAAGAAAGAAAAAAAAAAGAAGTGATGGAAGATGACACTATGGATGAAAATTGCTAAGAATGAAGTGAGGGTTAGAACCTCCAAATTTCGCAAAAATCGATTAGCATTTTTCTTAATGTTATATTCTTTTCTGCTCTTCTGGGCGTTTTTTCTATGTCCATTGATTTTTGACCAATTTATGCCAACGTTAGCTGGGATGGAGGCGATCTCTCAGTTTTTAATTCCCGCCATTGCGATGATTATTGAACATTTGATGATGATATTTTTTATAGCAATTATGATTTATCCTTTAAATAATATATATCGTCAGAGCGAGATAGGATTTAAAGAAATCCTGTTGGCTTCCCCAACAACCGCAGCAGATATCTTTTTGGGAGAGTTCTTAGGAAAAATACCTATACTTTTCTCTTACGTGTTTGCTCTCACACCAATCTTTGTAAATATGTTGAATCCAATTTTTAACTTGACATTTGTGCAAACCCTGGTAATTTACGGATGTGTATTTGGTCTTGTATTTTTCGCAACCTTAATTGGTACAATAATAATGAGTTGGCTGGAACACAAGATTGCTCAGAGTGAAAAAGCACGAGATTATGCTAAGGCGTTATTGATAATCCTTTCAATTGGAATAGCTGCCCTTATCTACTCTTTACAATTTGGTTTCCAGTTTATTATGGAACATCCAGAACTGAAAAATTATTTTATGTGGTATCCAGCTCTATGGTTCTCTAATGTTATACTCTATACTTTCGATGCCACATTATTAGACACCTATATCTTAAATATATGGATGAGTTTAGCTCTAGCGATTCTTGTGCCTTTGTTGATCTTATATATTTCTTATAAAAAGGCAAATAAGTTCTACACACTTGAAGGGGGTGTTGAAAAGGTCAGTTCAGTAATAGAAAAAGAGAATGCCTTTTATAAATTTAATCGACGAATTATTGGTACAAAATGGGAGGGATTAGTAATTACTCAGTTCAAGGAATTCTTTCGAAAGAAGCAAAATATCGTCAAGTTAATTTATTTGGGGGGGATTACTTGTGTTTATGGTTTAGTCTTCTCATTTTCTATGAGTGCAGCTCCAGGTGATTTTCTATCGAGCGGATTTGCAAAGCTAATGGTTGTGTTCATGGGAGGTCTGGTTTATGGCATGATGATTGGAAGTTTTATCTTTGTAGGGAGTAAAGACTTGTTATGGGTATATAAACGGAGTCCAAGGAATGTGAATGGTTTGGTTTATTCCTATATTCTTGCGATGCTTGTAATTAATATAATATTAGCTCTTGGAGTAACCATCTTCTTTACAATCCTATTTGAGTTTGATGTATTTTATATTGTGGTCTTCTTCATCGCCTATTTAGCGTATGGATTCTTGGTATTGATTGAAGCGATTGGACTACAAGGGTTTAGCCCAGCATTTGAAGAGAAGGGAAGACATATGGGAATGAGTATATTTAAGCTTATGATTATCCAAATGGGAGTGTTCATAGGTTATATTTTCTTAATGATATGGGTGGCGGAAAATTTCCCTGACCTCTTTGTGTGGGAATTAAACCCTACGCTAATTTTCATTTTCATACATCTTGTCATATCTCTTCCCTTATTCTTTATGGGTCTAAGACACTTAAAAAAGCTCGAATAATTTTTTTTTTCTACTTTTTCCTTAATTTTTTAGGTAAACACAGTAAGAGAAGTATTATCTATTAATAAAAGACATTGAAAGAGTTTCATTAAGTTTATCAAAATTGATTTTTAGTTCCTTAATGAGAGGATTAATTTCTTGACCTAAATTTGGGTCCTTCTTGATAGCTTCTTCCAGATATTTAATTGCATTGTTATAATCTTTTTTATCGAAATAGACACAGCCCATAAAAAACCATGCTTTTGCGAATTCAGGGTTTATTTCAATCGCTCTATTATAGCTTTCAATGGCTTTATCAAATTCTTTTTTCAGTTTGTATACATTACCTATATTATACCAGCCATCTGTAAAATTAGGGTCGATCTCTATCGATTTCTCCAAATTTTTAAGAGCTTTATCATAATCTTCCGTTGCTTCATATGCTAATCCCATCCATTTCCAAGATTCAATATGATTTTTATCAAAATCAACTGCTCTTTGAAAATTTTCTATTGCAATATTATATTTTTTTTTCAATTTGTAAATGAGACCAAGATAATAATAACCCTCAACAAATATGTCATCTAAGTCTAAAGCTTTTTGACAGATTTCAATGGCATTATCATAATTCTTATTTTCAATTTCTAGTTTTGCTTTATTTATAAGTTCTTTTTTGTAGGATGTTTTTACTAAATCCTTATTTTTTATATCTGGTGACTCCATCATTTCATTTACTTTTAAAGCTCTTTCATAAAATTCGAAGGCATCGTCATATTTTTGTACATCAGCAAGCTGATTTCCTTGTTCAATTAATAGTTTGATTTCCTCTGAATGCACATCATCGATTAAGTTCTTAATTTTAGTCATTTCTGCTGCTCTTCGGTCTGGATCTTCTATTGTTTGAGCATACTCCAATCGTTTCTTAAGTTTTTCGATTTCTTTTTCTTTTATTTTTTGTTTTTCAGTTAATTCTCCTTTTCCTACAAGTTGTTTTACTTCTGTTTCATAAATTAGACTTTTAATCATACTAACTTCTTTTTCCATCTCTTCTGTCAAATACATTTTATTTGTCATAGTTAATGCTTCATTATAGGTTTCAATTGCTTTTTCGTATTCTTTTTGTTCAACCAATTTATTTGCTTTATTTACTACTTCAGTGACTTCAGCAAGATAAACTTTATTAACGACGTTTTTAAGATTCTCCAATTCTGGGTTTTCCTCTTCTGGATATACCATTCTTTTTGCTAAACTTAAAGCAATATATAAATCGCTTACTGCTTCGTCATATTTTTTTTGAACAATATATTTGATTGATTTATCTTTAATTATATTTATTCCCGAAAGGCAAGTATTATTAATTAATTCACTAATTTCTTTAGACTGAATTTCTTTTCTTTCTGATGGGGCCATCTTATTTACCATATCAAAAGCTTGGTGAAAAATGTCTACTGCTTCATTAATTGAAGTTGGTGATTCTTCAAATTTTTCTCGTTTCGTTATTTCTTTTCCTTTTACAAGTAAAGGCTTTATTCGGTTAATATAGATTGGATTTAATACTTCATCAAGAAAATTTAATTCGAGATTTTTTAGATCAGAATCATGCATTTTATTTGCTAAAGATAAAGCCTTATTAAACTCAGAAAGAGCTTGATCTGTTAAATTTTGTTTTAATAATTCCTTTCCCTTTTCAGCTAAAGGTTTAATTTGATTAGAATAGATTTCATTAACCAAGTTTTTAATTGTACTAATTTGCACTTTTTTAGCTTTAGGTTCAAAATATTTTTCAATAGTTTGCAATGCTATTCCGAAAGTTTTAATAGCTTCATCATTCTGTCCATTATTTTTTAAGGATTTACCTTCTTCTACAATTTCATCAATTTGTAAATCATATATAACATCAATTTCCTTCTTAATTCTTAATAACGCTTCTGATCTAAAATCCGATTCATAAATTTCCTCTGCGATACGTAATCCTGTTTTTAACATTTCTACAGCTTCATCTAATTGATTTTTATTCTTCAACGCAATTCCATTTGTTATTAATCTTTCTATTTCATTTTCGCTAATTAATTTATTAATTTCATCACTTTCAGCAAGCTTGAGACCAGGTTCATCAATATTTTCAACTATCTTAAGTGCTTTCAGAAATTCCTCTGTAGCTTTCTTAAATTTTTTTTGGGCCGTAAAATGTATCCCACCTTGAATTACATTATCAACTTGAACAGAATAAGTTTGATTTATTGCATTTTTTATATTTTCAATTTCAGTTTTTTTGTCTTCCTCTTCTTGAATCTTTAAATTGATAAAATCTAATGCTTCTTGGAACTTTTTAATTGCTTTTGAGAAATTATTTTTATCTTTAAAATCATTAGCCTCTTCTATAATTAAGTTTAATTTTTTCAAAACTGAAGCTTTCATTTCTAATTTTCACAATTTTCCCTATAATTAATCCTAAGAATTATTTTATATTTTTAATATTTTTCTTATAATCTTTTTATTT
>JBHLPN010000139.1:4318-5687 GCA_048939445.1 Promethearchaeota archaeon
AGGTCTAAAAGTTTTTATTGCATTGCAGCAGCTCTACTTTCAATCAAAGTTTTAGAAAAGGCATTAGAAGACACTATAAAATATATAAAAAACGAGGAAATAGATAAAAATGACCTAAAAACTAAATCTAGAATACTAAAAGAAAATCTCACTAAGTGTGCTGAGGATAAATCAATAGAATTAAAATTGAAAAGAAAATAGTTTCTTCTATTTATGAGGTAGAATAAATTCTTCACCCTAATTATAATATAAAAATTTTATTTTATTTATTCGAATTTCTTGACATTTTTATCCAAGAGAAAATATATTTTTAAGGTATTGAAATAAATTAAACTTTAAAAGAAGGTGAAATCTATTTCAGAACCAAATTCAAGCGAATCATACCGAATACCTCTATTAAAGAAAGGATATATAAAGATATTTACTAGTGGTATTATTTTATTAGTAGCGGGATTTACAACATTATCTCTTTTTAATATGATTCCGAGACCTGCATATGGAGATCCAGCCTATTATGATTTTTATAATTTAATGAGGTTTTTCTCATCACTCTCGAGACTATTCTTACAAATTGGAATGGTATTAATTATATTATCATTATTCATAGGAGCTTTAACTGATAGAACACTTTCAGAAAATGTAAAAAGAGGTATGATGATTGCATCTGGTGCAGCAATGTTTGGATTAATAATACTAATGATTTATTCCTTGGTAATGTATTATTAAAACATCATTATTTCAAGATTTAATAGGAAAAAGAAAAAGTTGAATGAGAATTAGGAAATAAACGAAAATATTTTATTTTTATTATTCTCTTTTAAACCTTAAATTGCTATGACATATTAATCAAATTAATTAAGAAAAATACAAGAGTTATTTTTTTATAACAATGCAAAAACCAGAGTTAAAAGTATTTTATGGTGGACCTATTATTACTATGAATAGTAAACAACCTTTCATAGATGCTGTAGGTATTAAAGGTGAAAAAATTGTTGCAACGGGCACAATGAAAGAAGTTGAATTAAAAATGGGAAAGGATTTTTCTTTAATTGATTTAAAAGGAAATTCTCTTCTTCCAGGATTTATAGATTGTCATATGCATCCAATATCATTCATTATATTATTATTAAACATTGACCTTTCAACAGTTAAAAGTTTAAAAGAGCTTCAAGAAATATTAAGAAACGCCGCGGAGAGCAAACCTAAAGGCGAAATAATTTTTGGATTAAGATTGAAAGAAGAAGAATTTGATGTTCCAATTCTACCTACTCGCTGGGATTTAGATGCTGCTTGTCCTGAACATCCAGTTTTTATCATAAGATATGATGGGCATATTGGAATTGCTAACACGAGAACGTTAGAATTAATC
>JBHLPN010000139.1:5787-7979 GCA_048939445.1 Promethearchaeota archaeon
TAGACTTATATAAAAAACTATTAACTGAATTTCCAAGAGAGAACCATCGACATCGAATTGAACATGCTTCAATGTTAACTAACGATGTAATAAAAGACATGAAGGATTTGGGAATAATTGCCTCATGCCAACCACCCTTTATTAATTCGGAGTATAATTGGTTAGAAAAGAGAATAGGAAAGGAACGTTGTAAATATACATACCCTATGAAATCGATCATTGATGCTGGTATTGTCTTAGTTTCTGGATCTGATTGTCCAGTTGAAGACCCAAGTGTGATTATGGGATTACATGCTTTAGTCAATCGAAATGGATTTGTTCCAGAACAATGTATCCCAATGATGGAAGCACTTAAAAGCTATACAATCAATGCTGCTTATGCTGCTTTTGAAGAAGATATAAAAGGAAGTATAGAAGTTGGAAAATTAGCAGATTTAGTAATTTTAGATAAAAATCCTCTTGAAGTTTCAAAAGATAAGATCAAAGATATTCAAGTTCTTGAGACAATAATAAGGGGAAAAACAGTTTTTTCAGGCAACTAAAATTTTTAATCTGTAAAATAAAGGTGTTCATCGAAACCAGTTTCTGCTATTAAGTCCTGCCCTAATTTTTGTATTGCTCTCTTAGTTGGATTTTGTAAAATTCTTCTTGAAATATTGATAACTTTTGCTAATTTAATGTCTGAGAATTCTTGAATAATCTTATCATACCGTTCAAAATTAATTCCCGCTGTATAGACACCCGTTTGACCCACTCCTGCTGCACTACTAGTCTGCCAATGTTCAACTTTCACTTCAATCTTAGATAATAAAGTACTACAGAAGAACCATTCTAAATAAAGGATCATTCTTTTAGATTTTCGTTTGGTTTCTCTTAACATTTTTAAAGCTCGATTTAATCTATCAGGATGGATTTGTCTAAATACTCTTTCATAACTGCCATTCATATTATCTTTAACATGATCTTTAATAAGTTGTATAATTTCTTCAACTTTCTGAGCTCTCTCTCCATTTATTTCATGTTCAATCGAACGAACATGCTGTTCAATAGCGTTCTGAGTTTGCTGACTCCTGTTAATAGAGAGAGATTGAGTACTTGAATTTTGTTGAGTTCTTGAAGGAGGAGTAGTCCTTTGTCGGATTTCTGCTGGCACATTATAAATTTCTTTAGGTTGTAAAGTAAATAGAGCATCCAATTTGGAAGGATCTTCTCGAACTTCATTAAATTTTTCCTGTATATCCTGATTTGAATATCCAATTGATTGTAAGTAGAATGCTGCGCTGGAAAGTTGGTTCTCTAACGCAGATGAGGTACTCTGCGTACTTCCATACTCTTTTTCGATTTGTTCATCTGCTATTTTGCTAATTTTTGCTTCTTTGATATTGTTTAAATTCAATGATCCTAACTTAGTAAGGATATATTGTATCTGATTAGATGTTAAGTAATTTAAGTTTCCTGTAGGACCGATCATGAAAGAAATCTTTTCCATTTTCATAAGTATATCTGCAAGATCTTCTTGAGTCTTTCCTTTTGATATTATTAGGAAATGTTCTAAGAAATTTTTGTCAAATCCTGCAACAATTTTAAGATATTTTTCATCAAATTTATTAAGATGCCTGTGTAATTGATTATCTTGAAAATCAGCTGGTAAATTAATCTGATATACCACGATATTGTCCATAATCATATAAATATAGTCTGACTTTTGCATTGGCGTCTTTAAATAAGAGTTGTTTTACAAATGAAAAAATAATATTCTTAATAATAACATAAATTACATTCTTATATACTTTACATCTAGGTTATTTTCGATATTTATTTGCTATTTTTCGAGCTAAATCCATTTGTTCTTTTGTTTCTAAGCAACATGGTCTAAGTTTTTGAATCCATTTTACCGGATCTAAACCTTCTGGAATATAACCATTGAGTGCTGCCCATGCCACAACCATTATACCAGTTCTTCCACAACCTGCTACGCAATGTACTACAATTGGATTTCGGTTTGTTATGAATTTACTTGTGATTTCAAAAAATTTTTCTAATTGAGAATCTGTGGGAGTCCCAAAATCGGGAATATTTATATGAAAGTATGTAAAGTCTTTTGGAACATCTTTTCGATTATCAAATTCGGAGCAATTTATTATCACTTTAATCCCTTCTTTTCTATATCTCTCAAATAAAGAAGCATCGGG
>JBHLPN010000433.1:0-2534 GCA_048939445.1 Promethearchaeota archaeon
TTATTTAGAAGTATTTAATAGCTAAAAGGATGTCATCCCGAGTTACTTTCTTGCGTTTGGCATGTTTCGTTAATGTTAAAGCAGTTTTTGTAATTTTTTCGGCTGATTGACCCATCCAATCAACTAATTCATCTACTGCATCACGAGCAACAATAATTGCGCCATTATGTTTCATTAATCTTCTAATGGGACTCCAACTAATATATTCGGACATTTTTTATTCCTCCACTATATTGTAATTTTTAATAATTCTTATTGTAATTTGATATTTTATAAGAGTTTGTTATTTAGATATATATCTTTTACATATTTAAAGATTTTTGTTCAAACTTAATTTTATGAAAAAAAAAATAAAAAAAATTGAACGACAAAATTCAGAGTCATGAAGATGATCAATCTCGTGAAAGTTAAGATAATTTTATGGAATCTTCATTTGTGTTGAAATTTGAGAGGTTTAGTATTATTATCGTTCCAATTCTTTATTACTTATGCAAGAAAGTTGGTATTGAAAGAAATAAAGAAAAAATATTCAAATTCTGAACCGCTGTATCTACTAATTTTCTAAGATTTTGGACATAAGCTTTTTTGAAAAATGTGACTCTTTAAGATTTTAACATTAAGGTTTTAAAAGATCTCGTGATCAAGTTAGAGGAAAAAGAAGTTTTATATGTTTACCAAATGATTTGTTCGTAATTACAATTTTTACATATAACAGGTCTACTTTTTTGTGGAAAACTAGGTAAAATCGCACCACAATTTTTGCATTCGAGATCATAGACTTGTTCTTTAGATTTTATAATTCTATTTATTATCAGACGTTCCTTAAAATTGTTTGAGATTAGTGTTAAAAAAGAAATTAGTAAGTTATGATTCATTGATGAGGCGATTATTTCAATTTTATTAGATATGATTTGCCCTATTGCTAAAATATCTTCTTTAATATAGGGTTCTGTTCCAAAATACCATAAGATTCTTTTGTTGACATCTTTAGCAACTAACTGAAAATTTTGCTTGAAAAAAAGTTGTACTAAAATCTCGAAGTATGTTTCAGAATCTTTTTGATGCTTGATTCCTACTCCAAAGCTTTTAATTACTTTTTTAATACCTGGCGTTTGAGTAAATTCTCTAATGAAACTTGAAGGCACTACTTTAGGCTCAATAGATATCTTATCAATAGTTATTTCTGTAGGTCTTGAGTCTAATACTCTAATAGTATCCTTATTATTTACATAAGTAACAATTGTTCTTATTTCTCCTTTAGTCCCTATAGAATTTGGACTAAAATGAAGATGAAGTTGTTTAGTGCTTTTCTCATTTAATTCATTAAATTCAAGATTGATTAATTTGATATTGTTCTCAATATTTACACGAGGGATACTTATAGTATGGGGATAACATCTTTCTAGTTTGAAAAATTCAGGAAATTTGATTTTTATTTTCATTTCAGTAATGGGTGCTAAACTCTGGTTATCTATGAGTATCGAGTATTGAAAATGACCGCTGAATGGTCTATAATCAGTTGCTAGTTTGATTTTATCCTCTTGGTCTACTGTTTCAAAAGAATATTTATCGATTTCCTCAGCTTGAATATCATCCTTAGTCTTGAAAAAAACTATATCATGTGCCTTTTTAGTGGTCTTGTCATTCTCTTTTTTAGCCATTTTATTTTATAAAAATTTCAATTGATAGAAATCTGATTTGAATTTTCGGGATCTTGATAATTAATAAAATTATATTCTGATTTATATTTTTTTATAACTTATATTATTTAATTATACTTGAATGTAATATGTTTGAAGAATTAGACCCTTTATGGCGTTCGCCAACAATTAAACCATCTTTTGAGTTAGTCCATGTAATTTTAGCTATTTTTATATTTGAAGAAAGCAAGGAAGGAATGGGTAGATACCGCTTACAGAAAGAATTATCCATCGGTTCTGGAACTGCTAAATCTCTAATCAGAAAGCTAAATGAGGATATAAATTTTATTAGGGTATTAACTGACGAGAAAGGTCATATTCTAACCAATAATGGTCTGAATTTTGTCAAAAAACTTAAACATAAACTCTCTTTAATAAAAGCAGGAGACTCTTCAGTATTAAAAGATTTAATTATTAAGTCAGAAGGAAAGTATTCTTATTTTTGTTTAGTAAGGAATGCAATTGATAAAATAACAAATGGAATTGAACAAAGAGATGCTGCTATAAAAATCGGAGGTGTGGGTGCTACTTGCATACTTTTTGATGGGAAAGATTTAGTCTTTCCATCTCGTAAATTTGTTGAAGAAGAAAACTTTGAAATAAGAGTGGAGGAAGATGTTTTTAAGTATATATACACCCTTATTAATGAAAAAAATTCTCAATTAGAAGAAAATGATGTTATCATTATAGGTTTAGGTGATAATTTAAAAAAAGCAAGATTAGCTGCTCTGAATGCTGCTTTAACTTTACTTTAGTATAATAATGGGGGTTAGATATCTAACGAGTGAAGTATGAGAAAGATATAATATTATTTATCGATAAAGAATTTTTTGA
>JBHLPN010000434.1:0-2524 GCA_048939445.1 Promethearchaeota archaeon
TAGATTGAACACGATTTTTTAGCTTAAATTTATGTATAAATAGAAAGACTATTTTAATATATTTTTTCGTTACTTTAAAAATTTAAATAAATTCATTTGAGTTGAGACAGGTCTTTCAAGCTTTTGGAAAGAATATCCGGATAGCTGGGTAATAATTTCCTTCATTTCATTAATTACTTCTTCTGGAGTTAAATTTTCTGTATTGATCGTAAAAACACCTGCTTTATTTGAAAGAAATTGTTTGTAATATGAAAGAATTTTTAATAAATACTCTAAATCTTCCTCATTCCATTCCTTCCTAATTTTTTCTAATGACCCTCTCTGAATTATTCGTTTCATGATAGTATTTGGTTCAGCGTCTAAATAAAAAATATAATCCTCTTTCCATTGTATAGATTTATATGTATCTAAAATAAGATTATAATCTTTTTCTTTTAAGCTCAGACTCTTAGAATAAATTAGAACACATAATGGTGTTCTATCCAAAATTATAATCCTTCCATTATATTTATTATCAAAATTTACAATATTTTGATTCCGTTTAATAAGTTGTTGAAGGAAATGGAGTTCGCTTCTAAATCCAATTTGCTTGTTAGATGATCCAAAAGGAAAAGGTGGTTTTTTTACGTACCTTTCAGGAAAAAATTTAAATTTATTATTATCTTTGAATATTTTCTTAAAGAGATTGAAGATTGTAGTTTTTCCTACACCATGAGCACCAGCAAGGGAAATTACAATATTATCTTTGCTTCCCTTATTTCTATAAAATGTTTTATTCAATCTACTTGACTCCTTAAAAATAAAAATATTTCGTATTAATTTTCTCCATATCAATAAAAATAGATCGAGAGATTATTGATTTTTTTTATTATTAAAATTTTATATTTAGGAGGTAATGAATAGGTAAAACTATAGAAAGATGAGGATAATTATAAGAATATTGTACAAAAGATTAGCTATCATAGTATTATATATATTTCCATTTATTTCATAGAGGAGTCCTAGCATTGTAAATGCAAGAAAATTAAAGAGAAAAAAAATCACTCCATATGGAAATGAAAATAGAAGTAAGATAACGGAATAAGCTAATGAAACTATAAGTATTACAATATAATTATTCTTAAATTTTTGTTTTAATGAATTATGTAAGACTCCCCTAAATACAATTTCTGATGAAATAGTTCTTACACATAGAGCTGTTATAAGAAGAATTATCCATATTAATTCAGAATTTCTAATAACTAAGGTTTGTTCTTCAAGACTTGATTTAACGTTAAAGAAATCTAATCCTGCGTCTGACAAGAAGTTGATTAAAGAATCCGAAAAAAAATCAAGTAAATACAACATTAGAGAACCTAAAATACCAATGAGTATTGCTATAATTATTTTTCTGGAATCGGAGTAGAAACCCAATTTTTTAAAACTATGCTTTTTATTATATATGTACCATATTGGATATATACCAAAAGTTAATTCGGGAATTTGACTTAATAGAAGTTGTTGAATAGTTGTGGTGGTTGTATCAAATTGAAATGAAATAAAAGTAATTAGTAAAAAGAAAACAATCACTAATACATAAATGCAAGTTCCAAACACATTTAGCCCTTCTTTTAAGTTCCAGGTGTCCTTTTTTAACACAAACTTTTGTTCAGGCTCAAGTTTTTTATGTGTAAAAATTAAACCAGGTTTCTTTTGTACTATTGTTTTTTTAATGTCAGAAATTTTTTCTAATTCTGCATTACATATCGGACATTGATCTAAAATAGTAGAAGTTATTAAAGAACCACAGTTAGGACATTTTCTTGATAATTCTACCTTTGGAATTGGTTTTGGTTTCGAAATTTTCTTACCAGGTTCGATCTTGATAACTAACTTACCACAATTAGGGCAATAGGTTTTATCTTTTTCTACATCGGCTCCACAATATACACAATATTTTATTTTTTTCTCGTTTTCTTTTGACATTGTTTTGATCTTAAATAAAAATCTTTTTCATAATATTATTTTGTAAGATATATAAACTAGAAATTATATAATTTTTGTTTACATTTTATTCAATTAATTGGATATCATTATTAATAGAATGTCTTATGCTTAAAAAAATATTTAGAAATAGAATTAAGGAAATACATGAAAAATTTAAGAGTAAAAATGTCCTACTTATTGATGATACTTCTAACTTCTTTGGATTAGAGTCTTTAGGAGCGTGGAAAGTTCGTGGAAACGGTGTTTTATTACTCACAGAAAAAGAACTATTTTTTGGAATGTGGAAGCCCAAGAAAGAATTATTAATAACTATTGAATCTATTATTAAAGTCACAAATCCAAAATCACACATGCAGAGATCAGCGTTTAGACCACTTCTAAAGGTAATATTTAAGAATGAAAATGGAGATATTGACTCCGCTGCTTGGTTTGTGCAAAAATTAGATATGTGGAATGATGTCTTTAATAATTTAATTTTAAAAAATAGATAGAACTCATTTATTTTCATTCTCTTTTAATTTTTTTAAATGATTTTTTG
>JBHLPN010000140.1:0-4502 GCA_048939445.1 Promethearchaeota archaeon
AAAAAAAAAAATAAAAAAAATCATTTCATAAGAAAATCATTATTTAATATATCTAAAGAAAAAAGTATAAAACAAGATGGCAATAAAAGATAAAATTCCAATACATATTGGATTATTTGGTCATATTGACTCTGGAAAAACCAAAATTGCTTCAGTGCTCAGTGAAATAATTTCTACAGCTGGTATTGATGCACATCCACAAAGTAAAGAAAGAGGTATTACTATAGATTTAGGTTTTACTAGTTTTTTTCTTGATAAGTATTTAGTTACCATAGTAGATGGGCCGGGTCATGCTGATCTAATTAAAATTAGTGCCTCCTCTGTAGAAATTATTGATTGTGCTGTAATTGTTATTGATATTAATAAAGGTCCTCAAGTTCAAACCGGAGAACATCTTATTATAGTTGAATCTCTCAAGATCAAAAAAATTATTGTAATTCTCAATAAAATTGATCTATTTACTGGAAATATTGATGAAGAAATTAAAAAAACAAGGGAGTTTTTCGGTTCAACTTCCTTTGGTTATAATGTGCCAGTTTTTGCGGTTTCTGCGAAGGAAAAATTGGGATTTGAAGAGTTAAAAAAGGGAATAGCAGAAACATTAAATTCATTAGATATTGAAAGACATATGGAAGGAGATCTTATAATTCCTATTGATCATCATTTTCCTATAAAAGGGATGGGAGCTATTTTAACAGGTACAATTTTAAATGGTATATTAAAAATTAATCAAAACTTAGAAATTATACCTATAAATATTTCTGGTAGAGTCAAAAGTATTCAAATCTTTCACCAAGATGTTAATTCAGCAAAAGCTGGTGATAGAGTTGGAATTAATATAAAAAATATTGATTTGAAAAAAGTTTTTCGAGGTTGTTATGTTACTTCTAACCCTAATGCTTTTGAATATTGTAATATAATTGAAGTAAAAGTAAATAACAATAGATTATTCAAACCTAAAACTAATTTTGGCACTCAAATTCATATTACTATTGGAATGTACACAACTACAGGATATATTTATCCCTATTATGAGTTGCATGGAAAAAGAATTCAGACAACGGTCTCAAATAAAGATCGAGGATTTAAAGCTATAATCTTGTTTAAAGAAAATGTTATAATTAGAAAAAAGAATACAATTATGTTAATTAGTCGATTAGATTTATCTCCAACAACTTTAAGAATAATAGGATCAGCAGAGTTATTGAAAACTCATAAAGAATCACCGATATTTTATAAATATAAAACAAAAAAAGGAACTATCAAAAATCCAGATCATCCTGAAGGAATTGTCTGTATAGGTCTAGCACAAAGCATCTTAGGTGCGAAAAAACTTATAGGCAAAATATTAGAACCTCCCTTTGGTAAAGTTTTAGATACTTTTGGTACTAAAGGGGCTGTATTAATTAGTGCCAAAGACCAAGAAAAACCAGCAAAAAAAGGAGATTTAGTATTTCTCAAAGAATTACGAAGTTTTCAACTAAAAAAAATTTAAATTTTTAAAAATTAATATTAAGTTAAGAAAGGTGTTTAAATTGGGAAAAGCAAAAGAATCTGAAATTAATATCAGCCAAGAAATACTAGATGAGTTAATGCGGAATCTAGAAAATCTTGAAGCATCAACAGATTTAGAAGGAACAGCAGTAGTTTCAAAAACAGGGTTGAGAATTGCGAGTTCTGAAACTGCTGACGTTGTATGGGATATTTATAGCGCTAGTCCGGCTACATTAATCTCTTTAGGAGAAAAGATTAGCCGAGGATTAGAACAAGGTGAATTAAGAGACATTGTTATTAGAGGGACAAAAGGGTATACGATTATACTTGTTGGATCTGCTGATAATAATTTCATGTTATTTACTAATTGTAAAAAAGGGTATAAATTAGGGTACTATTTCCATAAAATTAGGAAAGCTTTCAGAGAAATGGAATCCGTCCTTAAGAAAATTGATAGTAAAGCTATTAATTTTTAAAGTATTTTGTTTGCTTTCTGATTTTGAAATTAATTTAAAATAAAAGATTAAAAAATAAATATTAAAATCCAAAAATCCATTTTACAATATCTCCATTCTTCAAATTGTATTTATATGCTGAAACTCCTGGAAATTCATCATTTATTGAATAACGCCAATTTCCTCCAATACCATCAATACTCTCTACTATAAGACCCATATCGCCGTAATCAGTGTATTCTATCTCACACCATTTAATTAATGCATCAAATGCAGTGGTATTATAGTCAGTTAACTCAAAATTTGCTTGTGTTTTTATAGTGCCATTTCCATAATCGACAATTAGAGTTATGTCTTGAACATCTCTTAAAGGTTCATTTACTTCAGCTACCTCTATACTCGAGGTGAATACAAAAAATGATGCAAAACTAACAGTAGCTAAGATAGCAACTAATATATATTTATTAAATTTTTTGAATTTAGTATTATATTTTGATGTAATTAGAGATGCTGATATTAAAGTTATGCTTATTGATGCAATAACTATATATGGTAAAGCTTTTAGCAAAAAATCAATTGGAATTCCAGGTTCCTCTCCTGTGGACTCCCATGGAATATAATTATCAATAGCCATTTCAAGTAAATAACTTCCAATAGAAGTATTAGTCCAAAGTAGGAGTCCAGTCATTTTTTCATAGATCATATAGGTCTCTTGACCACCACCACTTTGTACAAATGAGATTTTAAGAGATAGTTTTGTTTCTTCTAAAGATACTATTCCACTGACAAATCCGGTAGCTTCTTGTAAAGCTAATTTCTTTACTTTAGTTAAATTGCCCATAATTTGAATTAGAAAGCCGGGTTGAAAGTTATTATAGCCAAGTGTAAGCCCCCAGCTTATTTCACTATTAGATCTATTCAATAGTGTGAAATTTGTCATTAAAATACCAGAAATGTTTCTAACTATTTCAATATCAAACCAAGGGATAGGATCATCTATTATATTACCCCAATCATTAGGATCTTTATTATAAAATCCTGTAAAATTAAGATTTATTTGACCACCAGCATTTGTTCCCCACTCACCTTCAAGTCCAAATGTAAGATTGTACCAATCTACGCCTCCTCCAAACTCTAGGATGTTATACTTAAAAGTCGTATTATAATCTAATGTGAAATTGAGTGATTGAATTTCAAGTAAGTATCCAAAAATACTAATTTTCGCCCATACCAATAAGCCTGTCCATTTATCATATACTAATTCAGTTTTTTGACCTTCACCAATCTGTTCAAATCCAATATGAAGAAAATTGTATGTTTCCTCAATATTTAATTCACCTGCAATATCATACGTTCCACCAGGATCTGCTTGGATTGTGGCTAACCGCTTCACATTTGTTAGATTCTCATTTGGAATTAAAAATCCAGGTTGAAAACTGTTATATCCAAAAGTTAATGCTCTGGCGACTTCACTATTAGAACGGTTGTTTAATGTGAAATTTAAGTTAAGAATACCGAGATTATTCTCATAGATATCAATATCAAACCAAGGTATTGGATCTTCAAATAAATTCCCCCAATCATTTGGATCTTTATAATAAAACCCAGTTAGATTAATCATAAATAACCCTCCAGGATTAGTCTTCCAATCACCTTCAAGACCAAATGTAAAATTATACCATCTAGTTGGGTTTCCAAATTGAATAACTTCATATACATATGGATTGTTTAAACTTAAACTCTGACTGTAAGAATTTGGTATTTCAGTTTCAGCTTTTACTATAGGGATGGAGCTTGAATAGATTAATTGAATACAGACTAATATAGAAATAATATATAATGCCTTTTTAGCGTTTTTCATATTTTTAGTACCATTTTATAGTGTTAAATTTTATTTTTTATAGATCTTTAGGATAAGTTACCATACTATCCAAGTATAATTTTATGAAGGAAATAAGCTATTTAAAGATATGGTAAATTACCCTATGAGTTCCGGACTTTTTCTCTCAAAAGAACTAAATTAGAGAGTAATTAAAAAAACATTTTAATCCTTCATTTAATCAATACAGAGAAGGATAATTGTCTATTTAGTGGCTAATTAATTTCTCTTTTAATTGCTATGAGCCCAGAGACATCTCGTAAGAAAAGTTGATCATGGGACATAAGTAAAATATTTAAGACATATGTTATATCAATCAATAGATAAAAATCTATATGAAACAGCCCATATCTTGCGTTTCCTATTAAAAGGTCAGAAAAAACAAAAAGGCCTGATGCGATCACCATCATATAACGAAATTTTTTGGATCTTTCCTTATACCCAAGCCCAAACCATGAGATACATGCCATTGACCCGAGAGCAATAACGTAAGGTACCACTATAAGTGATTCTACACCGTTCCAAACAAATATAAAAAAAACTGCAGGTACGAATATAGACCAAAATATGATGGAAATTAAGTAGATTCGACGAATTTTCGGATGATTAACTTGAACTGATGGACCTATAAAGAATATACCAGAAAATGCAATTATTAAGGAAAATTGCATTAA
>JBHLPN010000140.1:4602-7927 GCA_048939445.1 Promethearchaeota archaeon
TAATAGTTCAATATATTCAAGAAATTAATCAAAAATTTATAAATTTTTTCAGAATAGATTGTTCACTAAATAGGAAATCTTCATTTGATATTTGAGAAAATTTATAATAAGTATGACATTGGATTTAGTTAATGTCGGAAGAATTTGATTTTGAGAAATACTGGTTGAATAAGTTTTATAATCGCTTAGATGATCTCGTTGGAGAAGAGCTTAGAAAGAAAATTATGGCTGGGAGTGAAAGTTTTACAAACTCTACAAGTGTAGATGAAAAGTGTAGATGGTCTCAAAATGCAATGGAAAAACTCAATTCACTTGTGGATGAAGAAAAGTGTATAGATATTATGACGGGATGTGCTTGTCAGTATCCGAAAGTAGAATTACAAGAAATTAGAAAAAAGTATGAAGAAACTAAAGATATTGATTTAGTTCATCAGATGCTCCAGGAAAAGTTTGAAAGCTTTCTAAAGAACACTCTAAAATTAAACGAGGAATATTACAATTTTATTGTAACAAGAGGGTGGGGTTTAGCGGGCATTAAGGAGGGAAACAAAATAATTGCCACCAAGATACCTAAAAGCGAACACATCATTGAATATATAAAAGAATCAGATCCCAAAAAGAAGAGAACACATTATTGCCATTGCCCCAGAATAAGAGATGCCTTAAAAACACCTGGAGTAAAAATATCTCCGATTTATTGCTATTGTGGGGCAGGCTTTTATAAGGGTATTTGGGAAGAAATACTACAAAAACCTGTAAAAGTTGAAGTTTTAGAATCAGTACTTAACAAGGGAGATGTTTGTAAAATTGCAATCCATTTACCTCATAAAAAGTTATGAACATAAACTTGTCCAAATAAAAAATTCCATTTTTTTCTTTAAGCTAATACCTTATTTTTAATTTTTTCTTTTAGTCCTTGTAAAGCTTTTGACCAGGCATTTTTAAAATAATTGCGAGCTTTTTGCCACTCAATATCCTTTCTCCAACCGGTATGGAATAAAATAATATTAGTTTTATTTCGATCTTTATCATTTTGTGAAAAGAATACAATAACATGGGTTAGAGGATCTGCGAAATTCATAAAGGATTGAAAATTAACTGGTCCTTTCCAATCAAAAGAAATAAATTTATTTTTTTCAATTCCAGTAATTTTACACCCAATTGTACTATTAATTTCTCTATTCTTTGGCTCCCAAAAAAGTTCATATTTCCCACCAACCTTAGGATCTACATCAGATTCTTCAGTTAACCAATTTTCTAAGAATTCATTAACGGTAAAACATTTAAATGCAACATTTATATCGCAATCAATTTCTTCTTTAATCAGAATAATATCTTCCATTTTTAATTACCTATTTAACAATTAACTAATTATATATAGAAATGTTATAAAGTGTAACAAATGTAACAAATTTTTATAATATTTAAACTAAATAGTAACTAATTAGTAATATTGTGAGGAAAATGGAAGTTTGGAAAGATTTGAACAATATGAAGAATTGCCCCATAGAAGTAGCGCTTAATTATTTAGGAAAGAAATGGACAATTCAGATAATTAGAGATTTATTTAAAGGGAAGAAAAGATTTTCAGATTTTTTGAAATCAAATCCTCAGATTAGTACAAAAATGTTATCATTAAGATTAAAAGAATTACAGAATTCAGATTTAATTAACAAGACAATAATTTCTACTACACCTGTAGCGATTGAATATTCTTTAACAAAAAAAGGGAAAGCTCTTAATAGTATACTTTTTGATTTAGCTGAGTTTTCAATAAAAAATTTTCCAAGTGAAGTATATCATAATTCACCAAAATCAATAAAATCAGATATAATGAATCTTAAAGACTTCTTTAATGCTAATCAACATTAAAAAAGCACCCTCTCAAATATTATTATTTGAAGAGTAGAAGCACGGAGCCCAGTAGGAAACTTAACCTATATATTTAAAAAATATATTTAATTATTAAAATTAGTCTTAAAAATGTTACAAGATATTGAACAAAATTGGAATTAGAATCAAACGTAAAAAAAGCGAGTGAAAAAGTAGAAGTAATAGAGATTGAACAAGAAAGAGCAAATCATTCAATATGGTTAGATAAAAAGTCTTTTCGAATTGCGTTAGTAAGTACTTTTACAGCTTTAGCGACTGTATTAGGGTATTCATTGTATTATCTTCCTAATATAGAGTTATTTACTCTCACCATTTTTTTATCAGGTTTTATTTTAGGTAAAAGAGATGGAATGGTAGTAGGCTTTCTAAGTTCATTAATATTCTGTTTTTTCAATCCACTTGGTGCTTCCCCGTTGCCTTTACTAGCTTTTCAATTAACACATTATTCGTTAGCAGGATTAGTGGGCGCACTCACTATGCAATTTTTAGGAGATCGAAAGGTGTTAAGAGATAAAAAGGAATACTATACAATTTCAATGATGATTCTTTTCGGTGCTCTGGGCGCTATTATTACCTCAAGTTTTCAATTTTTAGCTTCATTAGTAGATGTTTTAATGTCTTATGGGACAATTGAAGCATTTGTACCTTATTTTTTTAGTCCTACTGCATTCCCATTTACAGTAGTCCATATTATAGGAAACACACTTGGATTTATCTTTATATTACCAGGACTAATCCAATTAATAAACAAGATGTTACATTAAAGGAAGGAAGACATGAATTTTAAAAGATAGCTAATAAAGCTATTGTAGCGGGTAACATCATAACCAGAATTATAATTACACAGATTAATAAACAAGTAGTTCTCTTCTTTTTCTCTTCAGAATTTTCATCGATTTCATCGTCATTTAAATCTTCTATTTCCATCTTATATTCTCTTATAAATTCTACTTATAATAATAAATATAGAACTAGAATTAATAATTTATTATCTATTCCGCTTGAGATAATAAGGTAATTTTGCCTCCAGCGGTTTCTATTTTCTCAATGGCTTTTTGAGAAGCTTTATTAACAGTTATGTTAATTACTTTATTAATTTGACCCCTTCCTAATACTTTCTGAATATTAATTTCATTCAAATTAATTTTGTAAGTATTTCCAGTTTTTGATGCTTTTTTATCTAAAACGAAATTATCAATCTTTTGATCCAATTCTCTAATATTAATTGCATTAACTTGATGAATTCTTCTAATATCTTGAGGTCTCTTAAAGCCTCTTTTTCCTATATCCCAATCTGGGTCTGGAAATCCGAGTTCTTTTTGTTTTAAATAATAACTTTTTTTACTTTTCTTCCATTGAGTTGTCTTTCCTTTTCCCGCTCGTTGTCCTGTTTTTCTATGTTGCCCAACTCTCCCATACCCATGCGTGCGCC
>JBHLPN010000435.1:0-2515 GCA_048939445.1 Promethearchaeota archaeon
ATTAAACGATTATTATTGATTAAATACCATAAACTAACCAATACTGTTAACAAAGCTAATAAAGAACCGAAAGAGAAGCAATAATAAATAGTTTGTTCATGGGGAAATTGAGACGCACTAATCTCCATAATTCCATTTAGATAGTAAGGATCGATCCCACTAAACATTATGAAATTATAAACCAATCTATCAGGTAATGGATCTAAAATCCAAATCAAAAAATAAGTAATATAATTAAATAAAATTCCAAAACCCAAAACTGTATAAGAACAACCTAATATTAATCTTGGCTTTACAAATAAATCTTCTTGTCCATCTTTACTAACTAATCTTGATTGTCGAAAAACACCTCTTAATCTTAATAAAGTTAAAATTCCAATAGATAAGATAATAAAGACAAAAAAATACTGTAGGTATTTACATAAGATTAAAAACAAATTGTTAAAACTATACACCAGTTCTCTAAACCCATTAATATGTCATTAAACACATCATTTATGGATAGAACATTTTCAATGACTTGTCCATATAAAACCATGTTATGATAATTTTTAATTTTACGTATTTAAAGTCTACAAAATCTTTTACAATCGTTTAAGTTATCTTTTCACACTCTGTATTAATAACTTTCATCGTAACATTAAAATCCTGCCACCAATCTTGACCTTGTTGAGCCACTAACATTGGATCTCTCTTACGAGAGTCTAGACATCTAATCTCTTCTTTTTGGGTTTTTATTTTCCCTTTCCATATTTGAGAAATTATATTTTGCAAGTTAATTTTTACTTTTTTAACTAACTCCTCATATGGAACTGAAACGTCTTCCATCTTCTGTAATCTTTGAAGTTGATCAAGTTTTACCTTTTCTTTCGCCCGATTTAAATCATTACACCTAATTTTAATAGAAAAAGGTTCTTCTTTACCCCATTTACAATATTTTTGAATTTCACATAACGAACAATAACTTTCAAAGCTTATTGTGTAATCTTCAAGACCAATTATTGAATAATTTAAAATTCGAGGCATTTTTCTTCCTATATTAATTAATTATAAAATACACCCTTTAATCTATAATGTTTTAGGTCAAAAAATTTTTTAAACACAATTTATTAAATTTATTCGTTAATTAACGTTTTTAAAAAAATATATTTTTATATTATCAAAATTCCCGTTAAGGGAGAGTGGCTTAGCCTGGTATAGCGCACGGCTGATAACCGTGAGGTCGGGGGTTCGAAGCCCCCCTTTCCCATTATTTTTTTATGAATAATTTCAATCATATTCATTCATTTTTTTAACTATCATTCTCTATTATAAATTTAGATATGAAAAATATAATAATCTCCGGAACACCAGGTTGTGGGAAGACTTCAGTGGCTACAGAAATATCAAATATGGTGAAAGCAAAAGTATTATCTCTAAATGATTTAGCCATTTCAGATAATTTTTCATTTGAATATGATAAGGAAAGAAAAACTTATATTGTGGATTTTAAAATATTTCTCCCTTATATCTTAGAAAAAATAAAGGAGATTAGACAAACAAATCCACCACCATTTCTGATAATAGAAAGTCATTTCTCTGATATCATTCCAGAAAATTTTATAGATTTTGTATTTATTTTGAGATGTCATCCGGATGAATTATTTAAAAGATTAGAAAAGAAAAATTATTCTTCAAAAAAAATTCTTGAAAATATTCAAGCTGAAATTTTGGGTAATTGTATAAACCATTTTATTCAAAAAGAAACAAAAGTACCTCTTTTTGAAATTGACACCACCAATCTTAGTATTGAATCAATAGCAAAAATAATTATTAATATTGTAGTTGAAAATAAAGATGGAAATAATTATTTTATTGGAAAAGTTGATTGGTTAGAAACATTATTTCAAAACAATCGTTTAAAAGAATTTTTTGATTGAGTACCTAATTTAAAAAGTGTATAAAATATGAAATGGGAGATATCCGATTTTGATGCACTAGGAAGAATTGGAAAATTAACTATAAATAATAATCAAATGATTACTCCCAATTTATTTCCTGTAGTTCATCCCTATAAAAATCTTATTTCCACTTCAGATCTAAAGAAAATAGGTGCTCAATGTGTTTTTACAAATGCTTATAGCATTTATCAGAATAATCTAATACGAGATAATATTTTAAGAAAAGGAATCCATTCACATTTAAATTTTGATGGAATAGTCGCAACTGACAGTGGCGCTTTTCAAAAATATATGTACAATAAAAATAATTTAGAAATTCAGGCTGAAGAAATTGAAAAATTCCAAGAGGATATTGGCACAGATTTTGGGGTAATCTTAGATGAGCCTGTCCAACCAGATGATGATTATGACAAAGCCAAGAAGAAAGTTGATATAACTATTGAGAGAGCAAAAAACAATATTAATCGAAGGTTAAAGGATACTTGCCATTGGTTTGGTCCAATTCATGGAGCAAAATATGATGATTTATTAAAAACAAGCACTATTGAGATGAGTAAATTAGATTTTAGTGTTTA
>JBHLPN010000436.1:0-2506 GCA_048939445.1 Promethearchaeota archaeon
TATAAACTCTTTCAATTGCAATCATACCACCTAAAACAATAGGAAATCCCATGCTTGAAACCATAATTGCAGGTGTTGCTGCATTTTTTAGAGCATGTTTTTTTAGAATATCCTTATTCTTACATCCTTTAGCAATGGCAGTATATATATAATCCTGTTGTAATACTTCTAACATCTTTCCCCTTGTTTGCTGAATAATAATAACTAATTGCACAATTGTCACGGCAGAAACAGGAACTATTAAATGCCACAGATAGTCAAAAAAGAGATAAAGCTTACCTGAAATAAGGGTATCTATAAGCCTTATATGTGTTATTGTGGGAGGCTCTGGATAACCAGGTGTCTTATATCCATATAAAGGGAATATTCTGAAAGGTGTATGAACATATAATTGCATTAAGAAAATTAAAACCACGAATCCTGGAATCGAAACCATTAAATAGGTGAAAATTCTAATAACAGTATCTTTAGTCTTTTTATAATTAGCAGCAGATATTTTCCCTAAGCGTAGCCCTAAAAATATTGCTATACTCATGCTAATAAACATTATTTCTAAGGTTCTTGGTAGATGTGCTAAAATTACATCCCAAACTGGCGTTTTATATGCTACAGCTAGTGAAAGCCCCCAATTACCGATAAATATATTTCTCATAAATACTAAATATTGCATAAATATTGGCTTATCTAGCCCTAAATATGCAATTTCTGCTAAATAATCTTCATAGGTTGCCCATTCTGGAAGATGTCCCCATATAGACCTAGCCAACCCAGAGAGTGATCTAGTAACAAAGAAAGCAATGGTGATAACTCCTAGTATAGATGCAATTGATAATAAAATTCTTCTCAAAATATAATTGAATAATTTCATTTGTTTCATTCTCATCCCTCTATAAATTTTTAAGTATTGGATCAAAAGATTCTCTTAAACCATCACCCAGTAACATAAAACCTAATACAGTTATTAAAATCATTAAACTTGGAAATAATAATGCCCAAGGAGCTCCAATCATATTAATTGACGCATTAGAAATATCATTACCCCATTCAATAAGTCTACGATCACTAAAACCTAGAAAAGAAAGTACTGATAAACTTATAATCACTCCGCCTATCCTATGTGTAAAAGATATAATAATTGGATAAATACAGTTTGGGAGGATATGCCGAAACATAAGTCTTTTCTTATTTGCGCCTATCACTCTGGCTGCATCCATATAGGGTAAATCTCGGACTTGTATTGCTGATGCTCTAATTAAACGAGCAAAATGAGGAATACCAATAAGACCAAATATCATTATAAAACTTACAATAGATTGGGTTAATGGGACATATGCATATGGATCTCTATTTAAGGCTATTATTGTAATAGCTAAAACTATTCCTGGAAATGAAAGAATTATGTCCATAATTCTCATTAATATTGTATCAATCCATCCACCATAACAAGCCGCAATTAACCCTAAAAGAACTCCTAAAATAAGACTAATTAATACTGAACAAACACTTATCACTAAGGTTGATAAGGCGCCATAAATAATTCTAGCTAAAACATCACGACCGCGAAATGTTTGCCCTAAGGGATGGTCTGGAGATGGAGGGGCAAACCATTGATTGCTACTATAAACTGTACTTGCTTCCTCAAGAGTATAAGGAGAGAGCCATGAACTAAAAACCGCAAATGAGATTACAATAAGAATTATAATAATGCCAATTATTGCTAATTTGGATTTCACTGCAAAAAATCTCTTTCTTTTTCCAGTTCTTTTCCTATATTCTGATTCTTTTAATTCTAGCTCTTTTGACCTGTATCCAGGTGTAACAATGAACTTTTTGTTCTTAAAAATCCAAGATACGATTTCTGATGATGATTTTGCTTCATTCAATTGGATTACACCGATTTTCTTTAGTTTAATCTAAACTAACATATTCAATATTAAAGATAAAATCAATTAATTATATTTAGCTTATTATTAAAATTTTTAATTATATCATAGCATGATTCTGGAATTTTTAAAAAGAAAGTGGAATATTTAATGTATTTTAAGATAATTTGAATGTATTAAAATACATGATCTTTGTATAAGACGTTTTGAGAATTAATATTTTTGGAAAAAAAGTTAGGAAATAAAATTAATTCCTAGAGAAATATATATTTAAACGATTTCTCTCTTATTACAATATTAAGGTGATTTCTCGGTCTTATAAAAGAGAAAATTCTTAATATTTGGACAATTAAAATTATCTTCTTCAAAAGAATAATACTATTAAAATATAAGGAAAATATAGGGTATTATTTTAATTTAACACGAGGATCACTAATAACGATAATTATATCAGCAATCAAATTAAAGATTATTACAACTATGGAAAATATGTAAATACCAGCAACAATGAGTGGATAATCTAAGGATTCTATAGCCATAAAAAATATTGCTCCTAATCCCTGTGTATTATAAACTCTTTCAATTGCAATCATACCACCTAAAACAATAGGAAATCCCATGCT
>JBHLPN010000141.1:0-7875 GCA_048939445.1 Promethearchaeota archaeon
GGGAAATGTTCCCATTGTAGCAATAATATAATAATCAAAAGAAAATATTCTGGAGAAAATCTCTGTTTAGAGTGTTATCAAGAAAATATTGAGAAAATTGTGTACAAAACGATTTCGAAATATGAAATGCTAAAACCGAAAGATAAAATTATAGTTGCATTATCAGGTGGAAAAGATTCGATTAGCCTTCTCTATAATCTAAAGATTATTCAAGATCGAACACACCATTCTAAAACTATCATCGCTTTGACTATAAATGAAGGAATTAAAGAATATAGAGAAAATAGTATCAAAAAAGCAAAGGAATTTTGTAAAAAGCACGATATTGAACATAAAATTATTTCATTTAAAGAAAAAATAGGAATTACTTTAGATGAGATAATTGACATGAAAAAGAAAAGTCCAGATTATAAATATGCTTGTAATTATTGTGCCGCAATAAGAAGAAGATTACTGAATGATAGTGCTAAAGGATTAGGAGGTACTGTTTTAGCAATGGGGCATAATCTTACTGATTTCGCAGAGACTTATCTAATGAATATTCTCTATAAGCGATTGGATCTTATAGGAAATCAGTATTTTTTCAAAGAAGAGAATGATAAAATAACACAATTCTACATTAAAAAAATATCTCCATTAATAAGAATCCCGGAAGAAGAAATCTTTTTATATGCAAATATTAAAAAATTTGATTATTATCCCTCTCATTGCCCTTATAGAGAAAAAGATCCAATAATTAGAAAAAGAGTATTAGATTTTATTCAGGATTGTAAAAATTATAGCCCGGAAATAGAATTTAATTTATTGAGTGGGTTTCTAGAATTATCTGAGACGCTTTATTATCATAGAGAAAAGAAAAATTATAATTCATGTCAAATTTGTGGTTACCCATGCGGGAATGGGAAATTATGTACCTATTGTAGCTATTTACAAGAGTTTTCTCAATAATGTTATCGTATTAAAAATTCTCCCATTTCTTTTAGTTTATCATATTCTCTTATTTCTTCCTTGAATAAAGGTATCTCTATCAAAATTTTGTTTAGTCTATCTTGGAACACTTTCTTTATTTTACTAAGGTTTTTTTGTTGCATTTCTCGTCTACCCTTACAAAAATCACACAATTCAGCAGTATCTTGGTATAATTGATTCACAACGATGTTAGAAACTGGAATTTCATACTTTATCAATTCGTTTAATAATCGACTTGTTTCTAAAATTGCCATTTCCTCCGGTATCATTACTATTATAAAGGAATTTTTAATTGGATTAGTAAGATCTTCCCTTGCATTTAATATCGACTGATTCAACCTTTCTAACACTTCTAAAGAATTGTCAGTTTTCTTTTCTTCGCGAGTAAACATCCTTTTTAAAGCACCAAACATCTGACCAATTCTCATTCGCATCTTTATAAGCTTCCCTATCCATCCTGACAATGTTTCAGGGAGGCCTAAAAATCTTAGTGTATGTCCAGTAGGTGCTGTATCAAAAATAATTAAATCATACTCGTGTTCAGTCTCAATAAACTCCAAAATCTTTGCAAACGCTAAAGCCTCATCAATTCCAGGAGGATTCATTGAAGTTAAATCTTCTAAATCACCTAATAATGGCATTCCTTCTGCCATATCTTCCATTCCCATTTCTTCTAAGGGATTTATATCAGTTAATCCTCTATATTCTGCAATATTAGCCTTTGGATTAATTTCCAAAGCTGTTAGATTTTCTATCCCTTCAATAGGAGTAGGGATCCCAGGAGGTAACTCAACTCCTAAACTATCACCTAAAGAGTGAGCTGGGTCAGTGCTTATAATCAATGTATTTCTTCCATGTTCTGCTGCCCATATTGCTGCACTTGCTGCGCAACTGGTTTTTCCAACACCTCCCTTTCCCCCAAACATCATTATTTTTAATATTAATAACTGATCCTTTAATTCCATTTTGAATTCCAAAACCTTTTTCTAATTTAGTAAATAAGTGGATTATCTTTTATATTTAATAGTCAATTTTGTACCGAAGGATTGCTGCAATTCCGCCAAAAGTACTATATAACATCTCACCTTCTTCGGTTTCTGTAGATAAAATATCAACAATAGTTCCTGTAGTTTCAGCAATTTCCCCTAATTCTTCTATAATTGATATAGTATCTATTATATTAAATGTATTTGAACTACATTTAGGACAATTCTCATCTTGGATAGATGATGTGATTTCATTTAGATTCTGTTCTTTTATCGTTCTATATTCGAAATATTCACAATTTGAACACTCTATTTTGACTTTATATAAATCTAATTTTTCTGAAAGGATTAAAGTATCAACAACACCATAATTTAACGCTTTTCGGACATCTTCCAATCCATAAGACACTAAACCAGAGTCAGCAGAAATTTCTTTCATAAATTGTTGCATAACCTGCTTCTCTCGTATATATTTCACATCCTCTATCTTATCTTTAATCTTTTCTATTAACGCTCGAATGCCTTCTGTCCCGCCATAACCAAGATCAACAACATCTAATATTTTTTCCTGCAATCTGTAATCTAAACTCTCATCCTTAACAAATTTGTCTTTGGATTGACCTGGTCCTCCAATAAATATTCCTTTCAAATCTTCCATTGATAAAAAAGGCTCGTTTACCGTTTCTGAAATTCTTCGATAAAAATCTTTCTCCCCTTCTTCTATTAATCTTTCAAACCGTCTTTGAGATTGACCTCCAGCTCTATGTTTACCGTGGATACCCGATGTAAATTCTTTTATCACCTCAACTTTGTTTCCCCTTATATATCCTACCGCTGATTCTTTCCTTCCAATAACTAACAAACCATATGTTTCTTTAGGTGTTAACATTTCTTCTAAAGGCTCCAGTAAAAATTCACTGGCACAATGATATCTAAAGGTGACTACTCTGTCAGGAGGTTCAACAATATACATTTCATTTTTTTCTGTACCAGGTGTATTACTTTGGGGAATTGCTCCAGAAAATATAACCAACCCATTCTCAGGAACTTCCTTTATATTTTTTAATTGTCCTAAAATACTAGATATACTATCTAATACGTTTTTTCGCGTTAATTTAGACTTAATGTTTTGACTTTCACTAATTTCATTTTTCAAATGATTTGTAACATCTGAAATTTTTCTATCATGAGGAATATATACTGAAATCAATTCTGTATGAAAACCTTTCTTATTCCTTAGATCTTCTAATAACTTCCTTATTTTATAGATTTTTAAATCATTAGGCATCTTTTTCCCTACAGAACTCATATGCATCTACAAATTTTATAAATTATACAAAAGATTAATAGTTTTTCTTTATATCAATCTATATAAAGAACAATATTAATGGTTTTGACATCTTATGACTTCGAATGAAAACCAAGACCATCCGGTTCCTAAGTCTCACCCCCGGTATGAAAGTCTAAAATATCGTCATAAAATAATCGAGGGTATGAAAAATTTAGTAGTTGCTGAAGCGGGATTAATCGCACATGGAAGAGGAGAATGTTTTGACTATATTTTAGGTGAAAAAACTACCCCTGCTGCCAAAAAAGCCATTGAAGCAGCTGTAGCCTCAATTTTATTAGCTGAAACTCCTATCATTAGCGTAAATGGAAATGTTGCTGCATTAGTACCTGAGGAACTCGTAATTTTATCGAACATTTTAGATGCTCCGCTTGAAATCAATTTATTTTATCCTAAAGAGGGTAGAATTGAAGCAATTAAAAATATACTCCAAAAGGCAGGAGCGACAGTAGTGTATGGAACAGACCCTAAAAAATTGATCGAACTTGAGGGTCTTGATAGCAACAGAAGAAAAGTAGAATTAATAGCAAATGCGGATTTAGTGATGGTCCCCTTAGAAGATGGTGATAGAACTGAAGCTTTAAAAAAATTAAATAAAAAAGTTATTGCAGTTGACTTAAATCCGTTAAGTAGAACCTCCTTATGGGCGGATATTACTATTGTCGATAACATTGTAAGAACTATTCCAGAAATGATAAAAGTTACAAAAGAATTAAAAAAATTAAATAAGAAGCAGTTAAAGGAAATTACCAGGAGCTTTAATAATAAATCAAATATACAAAATACTTTAACTCTAATTATTAATTATATTGAAAACCAGAAAGAAAAAGCTTTTGATATTATAAAATATTAATTTTAGTTTAATTTTCTGATTCAAAAAAGCTTAAAAGTCTTTGTTGTTATAATTTTATATATCATTATGGCTATTTTTTATTAAAAAATTCTCAACCCTTGTTAGCGATGACCACTAATAAAGACACAGAGACTAATTTCTTTTCTAATATTAATAATGAATCAGAGTATTCCATAAGAAAATGCACTTTAGAAGATTTAGAGGCTGTAATTGAAGTAAACGAAAGAGAATTACCCGAGGATTATCCTTACTTTTTCTATAAAAGTATACTCGATAGTTTTCCAGAATCCTTTTTAGTTGCTCAAAATAAGTACGGGAAAATCATCGCTTATATAATGTGGAGAGTTGAAAAATCCCCGTCCATCAATAGCTTAAAGTACATCAATAAAGCTCATCTCGTTTCAATTGCAGTTTCTGAACCTTATAGAAGAAGGGGAATTGGTACTTCCCTATTATCAAATAGTATGGCAGCTATAAAGAAATACAAAATTCATGAATATGTTTTAGAAGTTAGAGTATCTAATTATACAGCAATAAAATTGTATGAAAAATTCGATTATAAAATTGAAGCTCTTAGGAAAAATTATTATCGAGATGGTGAAAACGCTTATTTTATGACATTAGATGTCAAAAAAACTAAATAGTTGAGTGTTCTAACCCTCTTATTAAATATGTTAAAGTCTCATTGTATGGCACTTTTATATCTAATTCTTCTGCAAGTTTTAAGATTCTTCCATTCATAAAGTCTATTTCAGTCGGCTGACCATTTAATATATCTTGTAGCATTGAATTCTTATTTTCAGCAGTCTTCTCAGCAACACCATGAGTAATTGCGATATAATTCTTCTTAGTGAGCTTAACGTTTTTCATTTCGGCAACTTCAACGGCCTCTTTAATTGAACCTCCCATTATATACTTTAAATCCTCTATTTCTAATAACTTACCGTTAGGTAAGCGAGTTAATGCTCCTAAAGCATTAATTCCTATGTTGACTATAACTTTTTCCCAACACTCCCTTATTATATCTTCTACTATTACCGTTTCCAAACCTGCTAAATTTAATATATCTTTCAATATTGTTAATTCTAATTTTGCCTGGGTTATCTTGTCTTGTTCTAAATTGAGATCAGTCAAAAAAGGGAAACCAATTTTAGTAATTCCCTCACCTGTATGAATTACATGTCCTGGTTTATCTAATAATGCCCCATTTGTAGTTACTACTCTAACAATTTTTGTCTTTTTGCAATAAGGAATAATCATTTCTTCATTTCCAATACCGTTTTGCAAAATTACTAACCATTTACTTATGTCAACTATTTTTTTATATTGGGTAATTGCAGATTCGCTATCATACGCCTTGGTTGTAAGAAAAATAAAATCAAACCTAAAAGAAGGATCCTGCATTAGCTGTTCCTCAAAAGATTTTTCATTTTCGTAGGCGCTTATGTTTTTAATCACTCTGATCTGCTGATTTCTAAACATTTTTAATCCTTTCTTGTTCACTTCATCAATATGGGCTTTCTTACCAAAAAAAATTACCTCATTTGAATAGATATCAGATCTAATATCTGCTAAATATCCACCAAATAAACTCCCTATAGATCCTGCTCCAATAAATCCAATTCTTAAATTTCTTTTACTCAAAATTCGATTTATTCAATATAATTTATTTTATAAATTTATCTAAACCCACCTGTCCTTTTGAAAATTCTCCTGATTTTTTCTTAATATCTAAAATACTCACTTGATCTGGCGATGTCTTAGGTTGTACATTCAATTCTTTCATTAACATCAAAGAATTCTTCGCTGCATACCCAGAAAAGTGGTTGTTAAAATAAATACCAACTCTATCAGATTTTTGCATTACCTCTCGAATTGAATGACTCCAATTTTTTATTTCTTCTTCAGTAAAACAATAATCAAACCAAATCTGTTTACCAAAACCGTGAAACCTAAGATAAAAGAAAGCAGGATTTGTAACGTCCATCCTTGGAGGTAACAATGGCTCAATGACAGCGCAATATGTCAATGATTCGTCCTTTAAGTAATTAAATACCTCCTCATCCATCCATGATTTATCTCTAAACTCCACAACCAAATGATATTTATCATGTTCAGGACTTCCTGGCCAATTGTCTATAAACTCTCTTAAATTTCTAAAATGCTCAGCTTTCTTAAAATAGGGTGGCAATTGAATTAAAAATGCTAATAATTTATTCGATTCAATTAATGGCTCCATCGCATGTAAAAAGTAACTCAAATCGTTTGAACATATCTCTACATCCAACTTATGTTCATGTGTAATAGATTGGGGAATTTTAACCGAAAATAAAAAATCCCGTGGAGTTTTGCTAACCCAATTCTCTACAATCCGTCTCGGAGGGATATTATAAAATGTTGTATTTATCTCATTCGTGTAAAAAATCTCAGAATAATACAACAAATAATCCTCTTTCCTTAAACCCCTAGGGTAAAACGGACCAACCCACTCATCATATCCCCATCCAGATGTCCCTATTAACACTTTCTTATCTGTCATTCGCCATTAATCCCTATTAATTGTCTTTTATTCATTCGAAATCTTAAAGGTCTATGATTAATAATTTATGGTATACATAATTAAACTATAAAAGTTTCTATATTTTCTAATTTGTTCTATCAATTTACTCCACTTTTCTTATAATTTCGCCATATATTAACCAGATAATTAAACTTCCTCAGATACTTTAGTGTACCCATTGAATTTTACAAAATCGGACCATAAAATTTTTAATCAAGGATTAACTCTAATATTTCGTCGATGGTAGTTTTACCATTGATAATTATCGGTGAGAATATATCTCATCCTACATGGATGACATACACCCTTAATTGGCAAGGCCTCGTGGAAGTACATCTCATAAGGGAATACATGCGAGAAATTGATGGCAAAGATATCGTCATGTAAAAAATTACTCCGTACGGCGCATGAAATACCCTATGAATGGGATGATACAGGAAACGATACGCTACGCCAAGCATGAAAATCATGCTCATAGGAACATACTCCCTTTGTAAATTAAGTCTTCTTAATATCGTCTCAAATCGTCGTTAAGGATATTGAGCAACACCTTAAATATGCTCAATTGACTTACCGTCTCCGAATACGCAAACCCTTATGCAAGCAATCTGAATCTTTCCTCAACTAGACGCCAATACGCCTCCGCTATTTGGTGGATATCTTGGCTTGGGCACCGATGAAGAGCGTGACTAGCTGCGATAAGCTCGGGTTAGTCGCATGAAGACGTTTACCCCGAGATTCTCGAATAGGACATCCGCTTGCGGCCCAATAATCCGCAAGATTCCCGGTAGGGAAGGGGAACCCTGGGAAGTAAAACATTTTAGTACCAGGAGGAAAAGAAAACAATAGTGATTCCGTGAGTAACGGCGAGCGAAAGCGGAATAGATCAAACCGAATCCCTAGGGAAACCTATGGGAAATGTGGTGTGTGGGCCTCGTACGGCTTCCTTAGAGAAGATGAATACTTTTGGAAAGCTGAGCCATAGAGCGTGATAGCCGCGTAATCGTAATCTAAAAAGTTGCTGCGAGTGTCCCCGAGTAATGCGGGATGGTTTTCTCGTATGAATATACCAGATACACGCTGGTAAATCTAAATATGTCCCAAGACCGATAGCGCAATAGTAGCGTGAGCAAAAGATGAAAAGTAACCCGGAAGGGCT
>JBHLPN010000437.1:0-2501 GCA_048939445.1 Promethearchaeota archaeon
GACCTATTTAGCCTGCCACTCTCAACAGCGCGAGTGTGTGGTGTTGAAAGAGGAACCACAAGGTTCAGGCTTAGCGCATGAGGGTATAAAGCGTGTTTGGAGAAGGAGTTTGAGATGAGAAGAAAGGATGGAGTATGTTCATGAGCAAATTTTTTATTTTTTTTGTTTATTTAAAATGATTGAAATTATATAAGAAGATTTTAAATTTTGAATTATCTTGCTTGTATAATAGAAATTTAAGGTTATTTAGTCAATTGAAGAAACGAATTATCTTAGTATTAATGGTTATTGGTTTTTCAGGGTTATTCACATTTTTATTAGTTTATCCCTGGTCTTCACCCTCACCAAGTTCTAAATGGATGTATTATATTGAATCTGGTATATATACAGCATCTGAAGAAGTATATATAGAAAATGTAACATTTACTTTAGAGACATATATGTGGCGTGATTTTATGCCAATATCTCCTCCAGATGGGAAACCTTTAATTGTTATAGCCAAAGTTCATGCGGTTGATGTTGTGGAATTCCCTTTAACGATAAGTATTGAACGTATATGGATAATTAATGGTACAGAGATAAGTTCGACCTTAGGTACTAATGAATATAGAATTAATGGGAGTACGTATGAGATGGTATTTAGAGATGGTCCAAAATGGGGGCCAGGTATTGTTATTGATGTAGTGGTGAAACTAAAAAGCGTAGATTTTAATTTTTACTATTTATTAGCATTAAATCAACCCATTTACAGAACAGACTAAAGATTAGGTAAAGATCTTTCTTTATGATTATTCGAGAGCTTTCGAGCGACCTATTTAACCTGCCACTCTCAACAGCGCTAGTGTGTGGTGTTGAAAGAGGAACCATAAGGTTCAGGCTTAGCGAGTGAGGGTATAAGAAATGTTTGGAGAAGGAGTTTGAGATAAGGCAAGAGGGAGTATATTCAAAAGCTAGATTTTATTATTTTTCTTCAATAATGACATTTAATTATAAAAGGAGCAAAAAATTTGCTAGAAAAGGCAATATTGAATATATACATATGAGCAATTCATAGAAAGGACAGTAAAAGAAATTGAAAAATAGTTTCAACATAAACACTTCAATTTTACTTATAATGATGAAACCTTCTTTGTACAACTTTACGGAAAAATTTGACGAAAATACTCATCAAATATACACTAGATATTTAATATTCCTGTTAATCAATTTTTAATTTATCTAGTTTTTGTAATTTCATTATTTCGGGCATTGTTGCTTTAACAATCAATTTTCCCTGTTGATATGCTTTAAAACCACTTATTTCTCCTCTATTAAGAGCTAAGAAAGTTTCTGTACTCATAGAATACATAATATCCGGATTCTCAAGTTTTTGTTTAACTAATGGTTTAGGATTTCCATTAACTAGTTCAATTACATAATATTCATCGAGGTCGGTAAAGTAATACTGAAGGGTTTTATTCCATCCCTCAAAGTGTCTGGCCACATCCTTGTGAGTGTATTTCTTTCGTTGGTCGTCTAAAACTTTCATAAATTCATCTCGGTCAACCATTTTTATCACCTAATAAATCATCCATAACTGAAGCGAACTCCTGTTCCTCCTTTCGGTTCTTCAAAAATAACTGCATCGTCTTCACATACATTCCAACAGGCACCACATTCAACACAGTTTTTTAAATTTATAGGACGATATATTTCTCCATCTGCTTCCCATACCTCTCGAGTACAGAACTTAACACACTCTCCACACCCAGTACATTTTTCTTCGTCAACTCTTATGAAATCTCCTGTATCTCCAGGATAATAATCAACTTTCATTTCTACTTTCATTTTCTTCCCCTCTCATTATATAAATTTTCAAAGTCAGGATCAACGTTAGCATAAGGTTGAATAAGCTCTAATAAATCATATGCTTCTTGTAGAAGGTCCATATCTTGATCCTCAACACCTTTCATCCATTTAGAATGTATTGCGTTTGAAATAAATCCACCACCCATAATCACATTTTGCATCATTCTTGTGATTTCTCCATCAGATTTGCTTAAAGCTGTTTCTTTATTAACGGCCCCAATGTGTCGAAAAGCTTGCATAAAGAAATTACTAGAAATTAGTGCCTGATATGTTTCAGATAATTTAGCTTCTGAAAGATCATTAGCTTCAATTGCTTTTGCAGCTGATTGAGCAGCATAAATTCCAGTAAAGAAAGCTTCAGGCATTCCTTCACCTAAGAAAGGAACTACGAAACCTCCAGCTTCACCTGTCAGAATTAATCCATTTTTCACTCTTTTCTCTATGGCTTCATCATATTCCAAATGTAATCCCCAGGCTAATATTTTCCCTCCTTCCAATTTTTTCTTTACTACAGGCAAATTGAGAAAATTTTCCATGTATTTATTCACATTTGGAAATTCATCATTAATTAGGTATTCATCCATGTATCCACCAGTACCTAGAGTAACTGTATCTTTTTTAGGGAAAATCCAAGGCCAGGTTTTATACTGAAT
>JBHLPN010000014.1:0-25680 GCA_048939445.1 Promethearchaeota archaeon
GCAGTTTTTGTTAAAGTTTCAAGTGATAGATTCATTTGGGAATTTTTTTTCTGCTGATCAAATTTATCTAATAATGAAGTTCTTAGATTAGTACCAAAAAACTGATCAAGTGAATTTGCTAAATTAAAGTTATGTTCAAATGAAGATCGTCTTAAACTATTGTTTAAAACTTTATCTTGATTAAAATTGGGAGTTTCTCCTAAGTGTTTTGCTGATTGAAACAATTCATCTAGATTGCTAACCTTATTTTGAAGTTCTTTTTTCAGATTTTCTAATTGGCTTTTTGAAATTGCATCAGTCTCTTTTAGAAATTTCATAGATTGAAGTAAATCTTCTAAATTTCCTGATTTTAATAGTTGTTTTAGATCAGCTTCAATTTTTTGATTATTTAAAGCTTTACTTGTAATTTTTTCCCATTCTCTTAAAGAATGCTCTTGAACTATATCATTTAATCCTAAGTTTGCCCCAGCTTTGAGATCTTTGGGATCTAAAGAATTAATTTTTTGAAACATTCTTGTTTTTGCTTCTTCAAGCAATCTCTCAAATGAAGTTATTTCCTCTTTATATAATTCAGAGTCATCATTGAAGAAATTAAGTGCTGATTTATATGGTTCTTCAAATCTCTTTTGATTTAATTGTTTTATGAATTCCTCTAATTGCTGAACCATATCTGTATCAAAAGATTTTGATAACTCAATCTCATCTATTAGATCTTGTAATTGTTCTAATTCTGATTTGATTTCGGGATGTTCCAAATCATCCTCTAAATTATCAATCTTATTATCAATAAAGAAAGGTTTCATTAAGTCCTTCTTATAATTTGGAAAGAGAATCTCAAAAGCAATATCTTTTGCTAAATTTTGATTATCTGGAAATGAGGTAACAGTGCTAATCTCAATAAAATCATTTGGAGTAATTGAGCCCTTACGATAATATCTTGATACAATTAAGTTTGGTATTGATAATACTTGTCGTGGAGATGGCATTTGGATTATATCTGGATGATTTCTCATCCTTCTTATGAACTCCACAGCAAACTCGCATGGGTTTTCAGGAAATACTCCCAATAATTCATCCTCCTAGCGTTTTATGAATAATATTTTCTATTATATTTTCGACTTTTACTCCAGGTTTAGGTTTTAAACTTCCCAATAATACATGACGAGCAATTTCTGAGAGATAAACATAAACAGACTCTTTTTCTTTCACTTTTTTCTCCTTTTCTAATAATCTTTTCCTTGCTAATAATTTAGCAATGGCAATGCCAGCTCTTATAGAAGCAGGAATTTCAATATCAATTTTATTTTGTCTAGTTTCTTTAATAATTGAATAAATTAATTCTAATTCAGATTCTTCTATAATAAAATGTTCAGGTAAATTAATTCTTATAATATCTAATTCGGTAGATTTATCAGGATAAGTTAATTTGATCCAAACTTTTATTCTATCTTTTAACGCCTCAGATAAGCGGTGAGTTCCTGATAATTCTTCAGGGTTCATAGCACTTATAAAAAAGAAATCTTTATTGGCCTTTATTCGTCCTAAGTGAGGAATACCTATGGATGCTTCTTCTAAAGGTTCTAATAATGTATTTTGAGAATATTCAGTAGCCCGATTAATTTCATTAGCCAGGAAAGTGCCTCCTTCTAACATAGCGTTTAATAATGGACCTGGGTTAAAAGCTTCTAACACAAAACCTTTCTTTAATGTAATAGCGGGATCAAAAGAGCCAACAAAATGAGAAGGTTTAATGCTTTCATCCATAGTAAGCCAGTGAAAACTCTTATTTTTATTTTCTTTCGCTCTCAAACTCGCAAAATACCGACATAAAATAGTTTTTCCAACACCAGGAGGACCAACTAAAGCTGGAAATAATCCAGTTGATTCTGCATCTCTTAATAATTCTAATGCTTTACCATATTGACCTGAAAGGACTATGTCAATTTGTTCTTCAGAAATGTCTTTAATAACCTGTTGGTTAAATAACTCTTCGAATCTTTGTTTATTTATCATGTTTAAATCTCTATTGTATTTTGAATAAATTTACGATTTTCTTACATGAATATTAAGTGTTTGTTAATATAAAACTTTAAAGTTAATAATTAAAAGATATTATATTTTCTTAAATGGTTTGAATGTAATTTTTAAAATTCCTGCGAGAAATTTATCTAAAAATGATAAAGCCTTATTTTAATGAGAAAAATTTCATTTTGTATCATGGAGATGCTTTAGATATACTTAATCAATTTGAAGATAAAAAATTTGATTTAATATTTGTGGATCCACCTTATTTCTTATCAAATGATGGAATTACATGTAAATCAGGCAAGATGGTTTCAGTTAATAAAGGCGAATGGGATAAATCAAAAGGTTTCGACGAGGACAATAATTTTACTGATTTTTGGCTGAAAGCTTGTAAGAGAGTATTAAAGAAAAATGGTAGTTTATGGGTTTCAGGAACTTTACATATTATCTATAAAGTAGGTTATCTATTAGAGAAAAATGGTTATGATATTATTAATGATATCGTGATATATAAACCGAATGCTCCGCCTAATTTATCGTGTAAATATTTTACACATAGCCATGAAATAGTATTATGGGCTCGCAAATCTAAAAACTCACAACATACATTTAATTATGAGAGAATGAAGACTTGGAATAACCCTAAAGATAAATTGAAGAATAAGGATAAGCAAATGAGAAGCGTTTGGTCAATTCCTTTAATGTCAAAAGATGAGAAAGAATATGGTAAACATCCAACTCAAAAGCCTATGGAGTTATTAAATAGGATAATTTCATCCTCTTCAAATGAAGGAGACTGGATATTAGATCCATTCGTAGGATCTGGTACAACTGGAATTGTATGTAGCATTTTAAATAGAAAATTTATTGGAATTGATTCGAATAGAGAATATTTAGAAATAGCTATTAAAAGATTTAAAGACAAAAGCAAAAAAGATCTACTGTTTTCTCCCAAAACTAAAAACCATTTGATGAAATTCATTTAAATCTTTGAAAGTTTTGAGTTTTTTGGAAAAATATAATAAAAATGTTTATTAAATAATACAATTATATTTTTAATTAAACTTAATAAGTGATAATATTTAGGGATATAAATGCAATTAGAACAACCTCCTCCTTCCTATTTTAAAGAAAGAATATTAAAAATGAAAAATAAAGTGGTTATGCAACCACATGAAATTTGTATTGAAAGAGCCAAATTAATTACAGATTCATATAAAAATACGAAGGGAGAACCTCCAGTTATTCGTTTTGCCAAAGCTTTAGAACATATATTAACAAATATGTCGATTATAATCTGGGAAGATGAATTTATTGTCGGAAATCGGTGTAGTAAATTTGTTGGAACTCCATTATACCCTGAAATTAGAGTAGACTTTATAGAACAGGATGTAGATACTTATGACAAACGTCCAGCGCAAAAATCATATATTAAAGAAGAAGACAAAAGAATTTTGAAAGAAATAATTATTCCCTATTGGAAAAAAGAAGAATATACCTTAAAAGAGCTATTTATGTTAAACTTAGAACCAAAAGTAAAACAGATAATGGACACATTAGTTTTTCTGGTCGAAACCGAATTGACTAATGGAATTGGTCATTTCTTCCCAGGACATGAAAATATATTAAAATTTGGATTAAATGGCTTGATAAAAAAGGCAAAAAGCAAGATGATTGATTTTCCTAATGATGTTCAAAAAAAAAATTTTTTGCAATCTGTTATTATTGTGTGTAAAGCAGCCAAATCTTTTATAAAAAGATTTTCTTCTTTAGCAATCAAAATTTCAGAAAAAGAACCTAATTCTAGACGCAAGGAGGAACTGTTAGAAATATCAGATATATGTTCAAATATTTCTGAAAATGCACCAACGAATTTTAAAGAAGCTCTTCAACTAATATATTTCAATCATCTTATATGTGGATTAGAAGATGGAGGATATGCTGTGAGTATCGGGCGTCTTGACCAATTACTCTATCCATTTTATGTGAATGATATGAAAAGAGGAGTTATAACTAAAAAAGAAGTCCAATTTTTGATTGAATGCTTCTTCTTGAAATTGACAACTTTATGGAATTATGTTTTTTATTTAGCAATTAATGCGGGAGAGGGGCCTCCAATCACAGAAAATGTTACTATCGGAGGATTAGACAGACAAGGAAATGATGCGACAAATGATCTGTCATACATTATATTAGATGCCTATTCCTACCTACAAACAGTTCAACCAACTTTTTCAATAAGAATCCATGAAAGCACTCCAGTAGAATTTTTGGCTAAAGTTGCAAATTCAGTTAAATTAGGTACAAGTATAGCTTTATTTAATGATGATATTATGATTCAAGGGCTTATTAAACGGGGTTTTACTCTCGAGGATGCCCGAGAGTATGCTCCTATCGGATGTGTAGAACCTCAACACCCAAGTAAATCATTTGGTTCAACAAATGCTTGTCAACTCAATATTGTTAAATGTTTGGAATTAGCTTTAACAAATGGAAGCGATATGTTTATTAGAAGACAAATTGGAATAAAAAATGATAAAGAAATCAAATCTTATAAAGATCTTTGGAATTCACTTTTAGAACAAATGAAATTTTTCATAAAAAACATGGTTTTAACAATGAATACACTTGATAAGACTATTGCTGAAATTAATCCCCAACCTTATTTATCTTCTACTGTTGATAAGTGCATTAATCGTGGTTTAGATGTTACAAATGGTGGTGCTATATATAATTTTACCGGTCCCCAATTAATTGGTTTAGCAACAGTTGCAGATAGTTTGGCGGTTATTAAGAAATTCGTTTTTGAAGATGAAATAATACCATTTGAAGTCATGGTAACAATGCTTATGAAAAATTATAGAGGAATTTATCTAGGAAAAAAGGGATCTGAATGGAGAGAACTTTTTATTAATAAAGTTCCAAAATTTGGAAATGATATGGATTATGTAGATCAAATTGCTGTAGATATTGTCAGAGAGTATTGTAATGAAATTTCGAAATATAATAATTATCGTGCTGGAAAATTTAATCCTGGAGTATATTCCACATCTTTTCATATAGCATTTGGATCTTGGACTGCAGCATCAGCAGACGGACGAAAATCTAGAGATGCACTCTCGAATGGTGTAGGGCCCACTCATGGAAGAGATAAAAATGGTCCTACTGCAATCCTCAATTCAGTAAAAAAGTTGAATACCGAACTCATTACAAATGGAACTTCATTAATTTTAGATTTTCATCCAAATACGCTTAAAGAAGATATATTTATTCCTTTGATAAAATCATTTTTTCAACCTAAAGGAGGATATCATATCCAATTTAATGTTGTCGGTAAAGATACGTTATGTAAAGCCCAGCAAAATCCTGATGATTATCGGGGTTTAGTAGTAAGAATTGCAGGTTATTCAGTCTTATTTACAGAACTCACAAAAGCTGCACAAAATGATATAATTGCCAGAACTCAATATTAATCCTATTTCTTTAAAAAATTTGGTAAAAATAATAAAAAATTTTAGTTATTCTGATTTTAACAATATAAGTATATAAATAATTATAGTTGGGCCTGTAGATCAGTGGAAGATCGCTTGATTAAATTAAGAAGGCAGCTTAGTTTCGAGATTCGCATTCAAGAGGTCACGGGTTCAATTCCCGTCAGGTCCATTCTATTAAGATACACTTGAAAAGGATTTTAAATGACACAAGGAATATCTTATCCAAAGCGGTTTAATTTTAATGAAATTCAAAAGAAATGGATAAAATTTTGGAAGGAAGAAAGAATTTATGCTTTTAATCTCAATCATAAGGGAGAGATGTTTTCTATAGATACTCCTCCTCCTTTTGTAAGTGGAGATCTTCATATGGGACACATTTTAAATCATTCTTGGATTGATTTTGTTGCAAGATATCATAAAATGAAAGGAGATAATGTGTATTTCCCACAGGGATTTGATTGCCATGGCCTTCCTGTGGAACTTGCGGTTCAAAGAGAGTATGGAATCTCCCAACATCAACGAGAAGAATTCCTACAAAAATGTGTCGAATGGGTAGATGATAATATTAAAAATATGAAGAGGCAGTTTGATGAGTTAGGATATTCTCCTGATTGGGAATATACATATCGGACAATGAATGATGATTATAAATTCAAGGTTCAATTATCGCTTCTTTATTTCTATAAAAAGGGATGGTTATACCGAGAGAAATTCCCAACTCATTTCTGTGTTAAGTGTGAAACTTCCCTAGCAAAAGCAGAAGTTGGATATCAAGACGAAAAAGGAAAATTATGGTATGTCAAATTACCTATTGTAGGGAGAGAAAATGAATTTGTTACTATAGCTACTACACGTCCTGAATATATGGAAGCCTGTGTTGCTGTAATGGTTAATCCAAAGGATGATCGCTACTATGATTTATCTGCTGCTGAAATAGAAATACCGTTTACGAACCGTACGGTTCGAGTTTATATGGATAATATAGTTGACATGAATTTTGGGACAGGGGTTGTTTATGTTTGCACTTATGGAGATGAGATGGATATAAAATGGAAATTGCAGTACAATCTTGATGAAATTCAGATCTTTACAGAAGATGGGCACATGAATCAAAACTCTAAATATCAAGGTTTAACTATAATGGACGCTCGACAGCAAATTGTTGAAGATCTTGAAAAACTGGGATTGATCGAAAAAATTGAAGATTATGAACATAGCATAATTGTTCATTCTGAACGATCTTCCTGTCGAAAACCAATAGAATATTTACCTGTAAATCAGTGGTTTATTAATGTAAAGGATTTTACTCAAGAAATAATTAATTCAGCAGAGATGATGAAATGGCATCCAGAAAAACAAAAACAAAGATTACTAGATTGGGCTGAAGGTCTGGATTGGAATTGGGTAATATCTCGTCAACGTGTCTTTGGGACCCCGATTCCATTTTGGTATTGTAAAGATTGTGGTGAAATTATTCCACCAACAAGAAATGATTTACCACTCGACCCAGTAAAGACACCACCACCTGTTAAAGAATGTCCTAAATGTAAAAGCAATAAGATTGTTGGAGAAAAAGATATATGTGATTGTTGGATTGATTCAAGCATAACTCCATTAAAAATTGCTAAATGGGAAGAGGACAAGGAATTTTATGAAAAAACTTACCTTAATGCTAAGGTACATCGCCCTCAAGGTTATGAGATTATTAGGACATGGTTATTTTATACATTGTTTCGATGCAAAAAGTTGACTGGAAAAGCACCATTTTATGAAGCAATGATAAATGGGATGGTTGCTGGTCCAGATGGTCGTCACATGTCCAAGAGTCTTGGGAATTCTGTATCACCTGATGAAGTTATGCCAAATTTTGGAGCTGATGCAATCCGATATTGGGCTGCTATGGGTTCCTTAGGAGATGATTATCCATTCGAATTCTCCTGGATTAATCTTCAGTCTAAGCAACCTGTTCTTCTTGAAAATATCACAAAGGAAAGAGAAAAGCTTCCGGAAGATAAATTTAATAAAAAATATGGTATAAGATATGAACAATTAATTGGTGCTTCAAGATTTATTACCAAGATATGGAATGCTTATAGGTTTTTATATTTAAATTTAAATAAAATTAAAATCGATAATCTTAATATAAATTTTAAGGAGTTATCTCCAATTGATAGTTACTTTTTTTCAGAGTTCAATAAAAATCTGGATTTAATTACCAATTATTTTAACGATTACAATTGGCATGAAGCTACTATGATTTTGCGATCATTCTTTTGGAATGATATTTGTGATAACTATATTGAAGCAATAAAATATAAGTTTTATATTGAAGACCAAAAAATCAGAAAAGCTTCCTTGAAGAATTCTTTGAATGTACTTTATAAAATATTAAAGATTTTTACTGTATTAATGCCATTCATTTCTGAGGAAATTTATTCAATACTTTATAAAAAATTTATAGATTTAAAATCAGTGCATTTAGAAAAATGGCCAACTCCATATGAAAATTTATCTAAAGAATTAATTGAGAAAGGGAAATTAGGAATTGAAATAATCAAATTTCTAAGAATGAATAAATCAAAAATCCAGATACCATTAAATCAAGAACTTACAAAAGTAATCATTTTAACTAGAAATGATGATTTAAAATACATGGAAAGTTTAAGAGAAGATATAAGAAATACCATTAGAATAAAAAACTTAGAAATAATGGATAAATCTATCGAGAGCTCTATCAAAGATAAGCCAGATATAAAGCAAGATTTTGAAGAATTAAATATTACCATATACTTTTTCAAATAAAAAAGAATTCCAAAGATTGAATTATTTCTCTTCTTTTTCCTCTTCACTTTCAATATATAGGTCATTAATTAATCCTTCTTCAGTTTCAACTTCTGGTTCACTAGTTAAATCCTCTTCAGTTGCCACGGGCGATTCACTATCTAACATTTCATCTATTCCTAATTGTGTAGTCATAGCGCGCTTCAATTCAGTTTTATCTTTTGGTAAGCCAAACATATCTGCATATTTATCTGTGGTGGTTAATTCATGAGTTCTTCCTTTTTTTACAGCGTTTATAAATTCATTATCGATGAGGTATTTTACATGCTCGTATGCACCAGTACCTCTCAACTTAATAACCATTGATTTTAAAATTGGTTGTTTCAAAGCAATAATCGTTAAAGTTCTCAAATATCTTTCTGCGATCGCTCCACCTTTAGCAAATTTAGATACTTTCTCTGTATATTCTGGTTTAATTTGCATTTGGTATCTATCTCCAATTTGTGCGATGACAAGAGCTGTAGTACGTTCCAAGTAATCAAATGCTACTTCATTTACTAATTCTTCCACTTCTTTCTTAGGAAATTCTAATCTAGTCGATAATTCTTCTATTGTTAAGGGTCTTCCAGCAGCATACAAAGATGCCTCAATTAAATTTCGATGAAACATCCTTAATTGCTCTTTAAATGATTCTTCATCTAGAGCTGTGGTTTCTGAGGTGCCTTCCAACAAATCGGTTTTAAATTCTACTCCAGTCTCTCGGTTTTCCTCAACTTCTTCTATTAATAGAGTTTCTGATTCTGCGATTGATTTTTCAATTGAGTCTATTTCATTTATTTCTTCTAACTCTTCTTCTGGTTTTTCCTTAAAATCGTTTTCTGGATTTCCTTCCAAATTATCACCACATTTTATAATAAATTCAATATATTTTTTTTATCTAATTTTAATAGCAATATCTTTAAAATCTCCCTCCTGGGATAAAGTCAATTTATTTCCCGATGATAGGAACATCAATGCTAAAAACATGCGGACAAAAGAAAATCTCCGCCCAACACCACTTTCATTTTCATTTTTAATAATATTTGCTAAATCATAAAAACTAGAATCTTTATTATTTAAGTCGGTCATAGCTTTTATTCGATTATACCATGATTCATGTAATTCTTCTATTGTTTGTTCTCTTCCACTAATATGCTTCAGAAGTTCTTTAGGGAGTTGTGCTTTAGATTTCATCTGGATTCGTTGTTGTTTAAGTTCTTCTTTTCTTATGCGTCTTCTTCTCAGCTTTTCTTTATTTTGCATAACTTCTATAATAGCCGATCTCATTGCATCAAATAATTCATCTTTTGTAGCTAATTGCATTTTAGGTTGAATAGGTTGAGGTAAAGCTTTTGGAATTGATCTCGAATGTCTTTGTCTTAATCTTTCTAGTTCCTCTCTTTTCTGAATTTGTTCTTCTTCTCTAATTATACTAGAAATTTTATAATGATGCAAAGTTGCAGATGTTTTAAGGGCAATCCCAGAAATTTTATAATTTATTAACTCTTCATGGAGCATTTTATCAAAAAATTCATCAACCAGTTTGGATAAATCGTAGAATGCAATTTCTGATTCTTTTGCTAATTCAGTATCTAATAGACTGGAAAATGGTGGCTTTTGCCAGAATTTTAGTTCAGTTTTTTCTTTCCTCAATAATGCAAGATCTTCCTCATCATCAAATCCTGCGATTAATTCTTCTTCCACTTCTTCATTTTCTTGAGTTCTGTCAATAAATTCAGGATGTGAGACAATTTCTTGAAGTAAATCAATAATATTTTGTTTTTTAGATTTAATAGGAATTTTAATATTATTCTTTGAAGCAAATTCTCTTAATTCTTTTACAGTCCAATCACTAAAATTATATTGTTTTATATCTTTTGGTTCATTGTCTGAAATACACACTCACCTTTTAACCTATTATTTTATTCTGTGATTGTTGGTTCAATGTCTTCAAGTTCAAGAAGCCTTTTAGCTTCTTCTTCTAAATCAACACTAAAAATATCAGTTATTCCACTCTGTTGCATTGATACTCCATAAATTCTATCTGCGTTGACAATGTTTTCCTCGCGATGACTAATCACCATAAATTGAGCTTGTGTAGCAAATTCCTTAATGACCATCGAAACACGATGTACATTTGGACCATCTAAAGCCGCATCAATTTCATCCATCACATAAAATGGAGCAGGATAAAATTCTTGAACTGCAAAAATAAAAGATAAAGCAACTAATGTTTTTTCTCCTCCACTAAGAATTTCCAAGGAACTAATCTTTTTACCTCTCGGTCTTGCTTCAATACTTATTCCTCCCTCAAAAGGTTTATCTGGACGATCTAGTATCATTTTAGCTGAACCTCCAGGGGATAATTTCTGAAATATTCGTGAAAATTCTCGATTAATTTCATGATAAGCCTTCATGAAGGTTCGTGTTTTCTCAAGCTCAATTTTATCAATTGCGTCTAGAATTGATTTTCTCTCTCGTTGAATTGTCTGGCGTCTCATATCTATCTCATCAAATCTTTCTTTCACCACATCAAATTGTTGAATGGCTTTCAAATTCACCGGTTCAAGAGTTTTTTTCTTTTTTGTTGACTCTATGATATCTGATTGTAATCCTGCTTCTGTTATATCATCGGTTAAAGACGGCAATGAACCATATTCTTTAGAACGTTGGAATAAAGTTTCAATTTGGTCAGTACACATTATTTTTTTAGATTCATAACTATTTATTTTAGAGTTTTCCATAGACAAATCTGATTTTAAATCAGTTATGATTTTTTGATACTGTTTTTGCTTTTTCCATGATTCATCCTTCTCTTGAGTAAATGCATCAATTTCTTTTTGTTTTTTATTTTTCTCTAAATTTTGTTTATCTAATTCTTCATTGAAACTTCCTAATTCTTTTATTATTGATTCTACTTGGACTTCAGTATCTTTTATATCTTGATTTAACCCTATAATCTTTTGCTCTCTCTCTTTATTTTTATTTAACTCATTTAGTTTTCCTTGAGATTTTTGTAAATCTTTATTCAATTTATTTAACTCTTTCTGAGCCGCTTTTTGAGATTCTAACTCTTGAGATTTCTCATCCCTCAGTGAGTTTATAATCTGTTGCTTTTGATCTACATTTTTTTGAATTTCAACAACTTGTGAATTTAAACCTTTTATATCATTTTGACAAGATTCAATACTATTATTAGCCTCAATGTTCTCTTTTTTAATATCTTCAATAGAATTGATAATTCTCATCACATTTTGAAGTGCTCTTAGGCGATCCATTGTATCTTCAAGAGTCTTATTTTCATCATCTATTTGTTTCCGTAATTTTTCGGTTATCTCCCAGAATTTTTCTTTCTGAAGAACTAACTCATCAATATTTTTTTGTAGCGAATTTTGTTCTGTTTGAATATTTTTAATGTTTTCCTCTGTGATATCAATTAAATTCTTCTTTTCATTTATAAGAACATTTAATTTATCTATATTACCATCAATTTCTATAATATTATCAAAAAAATTTTGGATACCATGCAATTCTTGTAATTTTTCTCGTAGATTTTCTAAATCTTTTTGTTTTTTATCAATATCATCTTGGATTTTAGAAATATTATCCCAATAGGTATCTTTAAGTTTTGTTAATTTTTTTATCTCTGAGTCCATCTCGTTAGCTTCTAATTGCCTGCTATTAATTACTTTTTCCCTTTCATTTATTTCTTCTTTTATCTTTTTAATTCTTTCATTTAATTCGGTATATCTTTTGCCAATCGCTTCAAGTCTCTTGTTATGGGATGTAAGATTTTCAGAAAAATACTTTTCTTGAACTCTGGTCTCAGTCAATTGTTTCTCAATTTTGTTAAAATCTTCTGATTGAGATGTAATATTTGCTGAGATTTCTTCTAATTGTTTATATAACTCCTGACTTTTGGACATAGTTAATTTTCTCAAAGATAGATATACATTTTCAAGAATTTCCATTAAATCTTGAACAAAACTGTCAAAAGTTGCTGTTGATGATTGCACCTCAACATCAGCAGATTCTTTTACCTTTTCGATTAATTGATTAATTGTATCATCAGCATTATCTGTAAACAGTTTTAAAGTTTGAGTGATAGAACTGAACATCTCTGTCATTTCAGTAGGTTTTTCTGCATCACCGCTGATGTCCTCAACTGTTTTCATAATATCAATTATATCTAGGATGAATTTTTTGAAATCTTCAGCTGATGTTTCAATTGCTTCTGCATTTGATTGTTGAATATTACTTTTAATAGATTCAACAGAGATATTAATATTTTGGGTAAGCATATTTAAAATTTGAAGAATTCCTGTAATGTCTTTTGTATTCTTTTCATATTCTTCTTCAGAACTCTCAATTTTCTTAATAAGACTCTCCCTTTCTTGTGAGAGATCTTCTAAACGTCTTTGAATATTTTCAATTCGTGATTCAAATTTTTCTGATTCACCTGTGATATTTGAAAGATTTTTTTGTAACGTATCAGCTTTTAATTCTAAATTGTTCTTCTCGCGATCTAGTTTTGTTAATTCTTTTGTAATGATTTTTAATTCTGTATTAACATTTTCAATTTTTGCATTATTGTCATTGATTTCAGAATCTAAAGAATACTTCTTTAATTTCATTAATTCTAATTCTTGCTCGTTTCTCCTATAATCTGAATTTTCTTGCTTTAATTTTACCCTTAATTCGTTTAAATCTTTGTTAAAATCCTCATTTTCTTTCAATAATTCTTTAACAACTTTTTCAGCATCTCTACCTTTACTCAACTCCGTAATCTTTTTTTCAATCATAATTTTCTTTTCATTTAATTCAAGGATATTACTTTGATTCATTTTAATTTCTGTATTCATTGATGATAAAGAAGCTTGAAGATCTATTGATTTAGAATTCAATTGATTTTTTTCTGCTTGAAGATTATTTATGGAGTTTTCTAGATCTTTTTGGTTTTGATTTTCTTTAGATATTTTAGCATTTAGGTCATTTATTCTTTTTCTAAGCTCCAATTCTGTTTTTTTCGTTGCTTCAATGGCTTCATCTATGCTTTCAGCATCTTTTTTCAATTTTTCTAACTCAGATTCTAATTTTTCCTTCTTTTCTTCATTCTTTTTTATTGTACTTCTCAGCATCTTAATTTGGGCATTATTAGAAGAAATGTTCTGTCGTATTTTTGAAATATCTGCTTTAAAGAGAGAATTCTCATCTTCAGCATTTTTAATTTGAAGATCTAATTCAGTTTGATTTTGCTGTCTTTTTTCAATATCTTTCTTAGCCTCTTCAATATGATTATCATATTCCACAATTTCATTTGATACGGTTTCTATTAATGAATCAAAAGTTTGCCCCTCCTCGAGCTTCATTTGTTTGTTTTCTAAATTTTCTATTTCCTTAGTTAATTTGTCGATTGATTTTTTGGCTAAATTTAGGGTTGTTTGACTTGAAGAAATCTGTGTCTTTACTTGGGTTATATTTTCAGTTATTTCTTCTCTTTCTTTCTCTTTCTCTGTAATTGTCTTTTGAACATTCTCCATGACTAATGACTCTTGTTTTAAAACATCTTCTTGTCTGTTTATTTTTTCTTGCAATTCTTCAATGATTTTTAAAGAATTTTCGATTTTTCTTTCTAATTCATCTTCTTCTTCCCGTAATTTTGAGATTTTTAAAGCAATCAGCTGAGAATTTAAAAAATTTATTTGATCATCTAATTCTTTCCAAGCTAAAGCATCATTTTTTTCTTTTTCAACTTTTTTTAATTGAGCCGAAACTTCTTTAAAGATTGCTTCAAATTGTCCTAAATCTCTTTCTGCTTTTTCTAATTCTTTTAGTGTAGCGTCTTTCATTTCATCATATTTTTGAAGACCGATTAATTCTTCTATGAAATTTCTTCGATCTTCAGCATTCATGTGAGTTAATTCAACAATCTTTCCCTGAAGGACAAATTGATTACTCCCATCTGGATCAACATTTGCAGTAGCTAACGCATTAAGGATTTGTTGGCGAGTGGTCTTAACTCCATTCATTTTATAACCTCCACCGCCACCCTTTTTAATTGTACGTGTGATTTCAAATGTGTCTGTACCTCCGGGAAATACATTTTCTGAATTATCAAAATATAAAGTAACTGACGCTCTTTGAGAAGGATTTTTCCCTCGTGAACCTGCAAAGATTAGATCTTCTAAACTTTTTGCTCTCATAGTCTTCTTACTTAACCTACCTAACGCAAAACATAACGCGTCTATGATATTAGATTTACCAGCACCATTCGGACCAACTATACATGTGAATCCACTTGAAAGTTTAATAGTCACTGTTCGATCTCCAAATGATTTAAAACCGGTCATAGAAATTTTTTTAATATGAGTCAAAATTTATCTCCATATCTATCTTTCTTATTATTAAAAAAATAGTGGGATTACACCTATAAATATATAATATACTATATAAAAAAAATCTAATTTACATTTTCTGATTTTCAAAATCATATCTAATTAATTTATTCTACTGAAATTTAGAAAAAGTAAGACTTTCTGTTATAATTTTTTATCAATGATTAAAAATTGTATCAATAATAACCTTAATTTGTTTAGGATTTATTAATGTAAAGAAAAAGTCAAAATTATTAATATTAAAACCTTTATAAGTATTATTTTTTGAGTTTAATCTTTTTGAGGTTTTTATAAGCCCCATATTTAACAATTCTTCGACTAGATTATCAAATTCATTACTATTTTTTGAATATTCTAAAGATTCGCAAGAAAGTTCGTATATTTCTAATATCTCATTAAATGAGATGTAATAATTCTTCTTACTTATAAAAAAATTCGCAAGATTATCTAAGAACATAACAGTTAATATATCCTCTTCTGAAAGATAATTTAATATGGTAAATTCATCAGAGATTTGAAATGTATCAAATTCATTTTGACAAATCTCAAATAACTCATAATTGTATGAACCTTTATTATTTTTTAATATTGGATATATGTCTCGAAGTATTTCAATTCCTTTTCCTGGAACAGGCATATATTGGTCACAAATTAAATCTGTTATATATCTAATTAAGTCTTTATCAATTTCATGGGAAAAACTTAATAAAACTCTTTGCTTAAGAATAGAATACAACTCATTATATGTGAAAAAGTTCAATTTATGTTTAAAATCAAAATCGGAAAGTAAATTCATAGTTCCTGGTCTTAATAATTTGTTTACTGTAGAAATTAAGGTAATATTTGATTCTTTACTGAATTGCAAGAATTTGTGAAAAATTTCAGGTTCTATATATTCGATATTATTGAAAATAAAAAACAGATGAGAATCAATTTTATTGCAAACAAATTTAAATACATTCCATAAATGGGAAATATTTGAATTTAAGATTGTCCGAAAATCAAAATTAAAATTAGAGAAGGTAATTAATTCATTTATTAAGGAAAAAATTAATTCTTCAAGCTTTTTTTCTTTACAATCCACACAGATTTTATTAATGTTAACAATATTTTTATTTTGGATTAGAAGATCGTTTATTACTTTGTTAACTATTACTTTTTTACCGATCCCATTAATTCCGTGATATAATATGTTAAGACAAAATTCATCGGAGATAGAATCTTTTAAAATTGAAAATAATGAATTTTCTTCTTTTTTTCTGTACAATAAACGTGGTGGAATAAAACTTGGGTCAAAGAGAGCTTTTGGTCCTACATAATTTTTATTTACATTAGATTTTATTATCATTATTTTAGCCTTTGTTTAAATAGATTTTAAATACAAGTATTTAAACTCCCCCACCCAGAGAGGTGATTGAAAGTAAAATTAAATAAAGACTCTTTATATTCTGTTAGAGAATTAATATCCTTAAGAGATTTAAGATTTTTTTAGAAAGTTTGTATATAAAATTATTTTAATTTAGAAATTGAAAAATTAAAAGAGAGTTTAAGATAATGGTTTATGATTATTCAAAGCTTTCCAATAAATTTTTCAAATTATCAGCTAGTATTGGTAAATACTCGTAAGATTTATTTTTTACACTCTTATTTAAACACAGTGCGACCAAATATAATCTTATATCCCCCATATCTAATTTTCTAAGAAAGATAATACCTTCTTTTTGAAATTCTGAGTGCTTCTCCGGGAATTCTACATTTGTAACAATATCTATTGTGTTTATATCCCATTCTTCTAGTTTTTCTAATGCTTGAGTTAATCTTGGAGCGATTGCTTCGCAAATCTTTTGATAATCCTTATTTGTTGTCCTACTAGCAATTATAAAGCAATTTTGATCTAACAAGAGTGTAGTGCTATTGTAAGTTTTCCCCATATAGTCTTTTAGTAAGGATTCAAACATTCTAGATTTATGAGTAGCGTAAAAAACACTATCAGAAAAAGCCTTTAATAAAGTTGGTTCATCATAGATAGAAGTTTTATAGATAGAATAGTTAAAATCTTTAATAATTGATGAGATCTTATTTTCTAAGTAATTTACTTGATTAATGATATCTATATTATTCTTGATATCAGGATCACATTTATGGAGTAAAATCAAGAACTGGAAATTAATAGGAGGAGATTCCGAGGTAATATTTATAATATCCTTTAGAAAAATTAATGCTTCTTCAAATTTTTCGGGTGCTTGGATGTCGATAACATAGAAAATTGACTGCATTTCCGTAAAATACTTATTTTTATCACCTAAATATATTTTTCGATAGGTTTTCTGACCACCTAAATCCCAACGGACAATTGTGGTACCTAGTAGTGAGTTATTATGAATTGTTCTTCTTGCTTTTATGGTTGGATTAACTGAAGGTAATAGACTAAATTTTTTATCTAATAATAATAAGATAGAAGTTTTTCCACTGCTTTCCAAACCACAAAAAAGTATTTTTTTGAATTCTTTTGAATCATTCATGTCCTTTTATAGGATAATATTGAGGTTATTTATACGTCAATTATTTTAATCTTTATTTTGCTTTTATCAATTTTTTCTTTCAATCGAACTTTTCTTAATTTTCTTGGAAAATTTAAATCAATTTCATCAAAAATAAAACCACTAGAACCTTTCGGCCCTTCTATGATTTTTAATTTAGATGGTGATATATTTCCTTTATAAAAAGAAATAATTTTGCTATTACCGAGAAATTTTCTTTTAAAATAATTACCAAAAGTATTGCTAGCCACAACAGGGATTCGATTTTCAAGAGCACGTGCTTTTAAATAAATATCCCAATTATCCATTCCATCTTCCCTTATTTGAGTCGGTGAAAACAGTAGATCTGCTCCATTTTCAACAGCCAATCGAGGAGTCTCAAAAAAAGCCATATCAAAGCAAATAAGAATGGAAAAATAATAGGATTTGTTAAGTTTAAATAACTTTAGTTCTGAACCTGGTTCAAAATGTTCACGTTCATAAGCATATAAATGAATTTTATCTTGTCTTCCAATCTCTTCACCATTAACATCAAAGAAATAGCAGGTAATTGCAGGTTTTTTTAAACTAGGCCTTTTCTCCCAAATAGCTCCAGATATAAAATTTACAGAGTAATTTTTCGCTAAACTTTTTATAAAGGAATAATCATTACCTCTTTGTTCTTGTAAATTTTGAATAGGTTCTCTATAGAACGGAACCCATCTTTCTGGTAAGCAAATTATATCACAATTATTATGCACTTCTAGTAATTCTTTCAAGATCCGTTCTATTTCATGATAGCATTGTTTCCTATGCTCAAACAGTTCAGGTTGAATGCAAGCTACTCTCATTTTTATGATTACCGCATAATTTCTTTATTGTTAATCTGTTCTATTATATCAAATAATTCATTTAAATTAGAGATCTCATAATCAGGTTTTAGATCACCTTGGAGTTCAAAATCGGCTTCATATGTATCATACTTACCTCCACGATGAAGATAAACACTATAAATGTTGTTTAAATTAGCTGGAATTATATCTTTATCAATCCGATCTCCTACATATATTGTCTCTTGCCCTTTCACTCCAAATTTTTTTAAACAATAATTAAATAGTTCTGGATTAGGTTTCTTAATTCCAATTTCATCTGAAATAACAACCAAATCAATTAATATGCCAATTTTAAGTCGTAAAATCTTTTCATATTGCTTTATAGGGATTCCATCTGTTATGATAGCTGTTTTTATTGATAATTCTCTTAGTCTCTTTAAAGCATTTTCGACATCATCATATAATCTTATTGAGTTAACCTTTTCTGCATGGTAAGCCATAACTGCTGCTGCGATATATTTATAACTATCGTTATATGAAATATACCCTATGCTATCTTCCATCTGATTTAATCTTCTAATGAAATAATTATAATGTTTTGAAGAATTAGAACCATATTCTTTCACAATTTCTGTTAATATCCGAACAGCTTTTTCTTTATCTATTGTTAAGCCCAAATTAATCATTGCATCAAGACCTTTAATTCTAGCTCTTTCTGATAACCCCGTCGAGTCAAAAAGACAGTCATCTAAATCAAATCCAATTAATTTTATAGGGCTCATTGTTAGATTCTAATTTTATTAAAAATTCTTTAAATTATTTATGTTGGTTGATTGTATTAATTACTCTAAGATACTAGAGGTTTAATTAAGATAAATTTATTTATCTTTAATAATATATAATCTTCAATATTAATTTATTCTAGGTTAAACAGAAAAAAAAAAGCTGTTCGTACAATTTATTTTATAAATCTTAATGGAGATTCATTAATTGAAAACTATCGTTGCCTTATCATATTTTCATCGCAAGATTGGCCCTTTAGTGTTTTATTCTTATCCACAAGATATCTTAGAAAGAGATTTATCGATTAAAATAGCAAACATCATGGATCAGCAATTTAGTGAGGGTTTTTTTACGCATTCTTTTGAAAGCTTGAAATCATTGAATTATTACTTCGAGATACATTCAGATTGGGCTCGAGGAAATACAGAAATGTTGATGGTTTCAATAATTATTGATCAGCAAATCCCTGCTGAAGTTGAAGAGAAAATTTCAATTTTATGTACAGATTTTTCAGAACAATTACAATCAAATGAAGAAATTTATACTGCATTTTATATCAATGATGTAAATAATTTTGATGAAGAAGATGAGGAAAGCATAATAAAAAACGAATCTTTAATAAAAGCTTGGGTTCAAAATTTATACTGGGTAATAATAGAAGATACAAGGGAAAAAACGGAAGAAGAGGAAATCGCTATCTTACTAAATGATAGGCACATATTCAAAACTTTGGAAAAGTTATCGAAAGGTCCCATCCCTTTAGAGTGGTTGAGAGAATGGTTTATTGAAAAATTTCCAAAGAAAGATTTTGATGAAATAATCGATTTATTAGATGAAAGACAATTCATTTTTATAAATCAAATTGGTTTAGTTGAAAAGTATGTACTTTTATTAAAAGAAGTGAATGCTGAGAGGATACCTCCAGATAGCGTTATAGAATATATTGATGATAAACCAGAATTAATAGAGTTACTCCTTCCCAAAGTTCAAGAATACTTCAGTGAATATGAAAAGAAAACTAAGGAAGAAATAAAGGAAGATGCATTTACATTATTTCAGATAATGGCAGATCCCAAAAAGTATAATGTACTTTCAGAATTAAGAAATGGATTAATTTCAAAAGATAAGTTACCAAAATTAGTTTCAAAGAAATCTTTAGAATCTTTAATGGAAAATATTGATTTCTTGAAGACATATGATGTTATTGAAGAGTTAGATTATAATGGTGAAACATATATTGTTTTGAAAACTAATCTACAAATAACAACAGCATTTCCAGAATGGATGAGAAAATTACTACCCAAAGAATCTGAACCTGTAGTAGCAGATAAATATCAAGCCAAGGGAAATGAAAGTAAAAAAATTTCTAAAAGTAAAAAAAGTAAAAATTCTAAAAAAAAGTAATTCCAAAAAAAATTCTATAAAGACGACTTATAATGCCTAAAAAAGAAGAAACTCATGAGGATTTGAAAAATCTTTTAGGTTATATGGGAATTGAAATACTTGTAGCAATTAATAATGGAGCAAAAAACTATGAAACAATTAAATTATTTTCTGGTTTGCCAATTTCGTGTATACATGGAAGAGTTCCAGTTTTACTTGATTTAGGTCTTATAAGGAAAAATAATGATGAATATCATTTAACAGAGAAAGGATTATTTTTTAAAAAGAGATTAGAAGAATAATAATCACTTAATGATGACATCAGTTTGGGGCGACAATGTCATTGCTACCGAGCAAGTAGCTAGCTTTGTCATAAGTTCATCATCTGTCAAATGATACTAATCCTCTTTACTATTTAATTTTTGATTATTAAGATCCTTTTCATAATACTTTCTCATATAATATCCCGGTCGTTTTAAACCACCATATTCATTTATAAGGCGCTTTAAACCTTCTTCTTGTGAAATAATTTCTTTGTATGTGTTATAATCTTGCGCTGTAATTTCATTTCTTTTCAATAGGTAATCCAAAATATCAACAGCCTCCTCATTTTTTGTACATCTTCTTAAAAAATCAATCACACCAGGATTATATAATTCATTTGGATAAGAATTATTGGATTTCTGAAATTCTTCCTCATGATCTTGCTCTATATTCATATTAAATGAATCTATTTGTATTGATTTCTTTTTTAATGAAATTTCTTCAATCAAATTAGGGAATTTTTTATTAAATTCATCTTTATTATAGGAAATTTTTAATCCATTAGATTCTTCAATCTTAGCTTTTTTGATATCTTTTTTGTTTTTATTATCTTTTTCCATATGAGTACACATATTTGAATCTTTAAATGAATATTGAGTGAAAAAATTCTAATTAATATAATTTTGAAACATCCAAAAATTTTTGCTTAACAATAGAAAACAATAAAATTAATTAGTTTTTATAAATTTTTGAAAATATAATAAAACAAAAGAGAGCATTGAGAAATTGAAGTCTGGATATAATTATGTAAAAGAGACTTTTGAGAAACATAAAAAAGGATATAAAACACCACATTGGTACCGCGGAATTGAATATCGAAAGGGTAGATCAATTCAGAGAGTTGAAAAACCGACTAATATTCATCGTGCAAGAACTTTGGGGTATAAAGCAAAACAAGGATATGTAATAGTAAGAGCTAGAATAAGAAAGGGAGGAATGCATAAAACTCGCCCCAAGCGAGGAAGGAAACCGAGAGCAATGGGTGTTTCTAAATATACCACTGGGAAGAATCTTCAATGGATTGCTGAGGAGAGAGTTCAGAGAAAGTATCCAAACATGCAGGTTTTAAATAGCTATAAGGTGTATTCAGATGGGAAACATTGGTATTACGAAACAATTTTAGTAGATCCTAATCATCCAGTAATTAAGTCAGATCCAAAAATTAATTGGATTGCTGAACCACAACATACAAAAAGAGTAACTCGAGGTCTTACATCAGCAGGAAAGAGAGCTCGAGGTTTGCATAAAAAAGGATGGGGTTCTGAAAAAACTCGCCCAAGTATTCGAGCAAATAAAGGTCGAGGTAATTAGATATTTATTAGTTTATTTTCTATTTTTATAAATTATATTGAAATTATAATTTATTTACACTAATTGTCATTCCGCCATCTAAGATTATATTTTGACCCGTGATATAATCTGCCCCAGGTGAAGCTAGGAATAATGCGGTATCAGCTACCCATTTTGCTTCACCAATTCTATCAATAGGAAGTTTTACACCTCTAGTTTTCAACATATCTCTGATAAGGTTAGGATCATTGTTATAAATGGGTGTTAAAAATACTCCTGGAGAAATAGCATTAACTGTAATATTGTTTTTACCTAATTCTAGAGCCCATAATCTAGTAAATGCTAATAAACCGGCTTTACTTACACTATAAATCCCTAATAGGGGATTTGCACCATTTGCTGTTCCTGCACATGAAACAATATTGATTATTTTTCCCGCAACTGGTGTAAAATGCTTTTGTCTCCTCATTTGTTTATATAAGGCCTTAGTAACATTCCAAGCACCTTTTAAATTTATCGCCATTATTTTATCATACATAGCTTCTTTTTGTTTTAAAGTGGGATATAACCCCCCATCAATTCCAGCATTATTAACCAATAAAAAAAGATTGTCGAATTTTTCAAGTATATTATCCGCCATTTCTTTTACTTGGTCAGAATTCGAAATATCTGCTTTTGCTATAAGAACCTCAACGTCATAATCTTCAAGAATTATTTCACGGGTTTGTTCTAAACCTTCATCATTAATATCGTTTATGACTATATCTGCCCCTTTACTTGCAAAAGCTTTTGCCATTTCTCTTCCAAATCCACTTCCACCAGCACCAGTTATTAAAGCGACTTTATCTTTCAAGAATTTTCCTTCTGACATATATTATCACTTTAGATTAGATTTTATTATCCAAATAACCCTTTATTTTTCTTATATATTCCAAAGAACTTTCCACCAGAAGGAGATTCAAAAGCTATTGAAATATCAATCACAGATGGTTTTTTTGAATCCATAGCTCGTTTCAGAGTAGGTAGAAATTCTTCAGGATCTTCTATTTTTTCTCCATAACAACCAAAACTTTTTGCAACTTCAGCATAATTTATAGATGGTAAATCTACATCACAATATCTTTTACTTAAGTTATTTTTTTGATAAGTTTTAAGCATACCCCAAGCACAGTTATTAGCTATAATTATAGTGATAGGCAGATTTAATCTTACAGCAGTTTCTAATTCTTGAACGTTAAAAAGAAAGCTTCCATCTCCACTAATGCAAACAACTGATTTATCGGGTTTAGCTAATTTTACAGCAATAGCATAACATACACCTACACCTAAATGACCCATACCGACTGAAGTAAACGTACTTCGAGGCGATCTTTGAAAATTAGAAATTAGCCCATATGTAAAAAATGTAATATCACCTCCATCGACTATTAATTGTGTATCTGGTGGTATAGATTGTAAAGTTTCGATAACTAATCTTTCTGGTTTCATTGGAATTTTGTTAGATTCTAATATTTTCTTTATAGCTTCATTATCAAATTTTCGAAAACTTTGTAAATAATTATTCCATTCCGACCAATCAGAAATTTTCTCTTTAGGGAGCTCAGTTTCCATTTGGATTAATAATTGGTTTAATACGGCTTTAACGTCTCCAACAATCCCAATTTCTACAGATCTGTTCTTTCCAATCTCTTTAGGATCAATATCTATTTGAATAATTTTTTGATTTTGATTCCACAGAGGAGCAGTTCCAAAGAATGTAGTGAAATCCCATTTACAACCTAAAGCTATAACAACATCCGCATCAGAGGCAGCTTTACGAAATGTATTCGCAAATGGATAAGAACCAGCATAAGTTTTATGATTAAAACTAATAGAACCTAATCCCAAAATAGTTGTTAAAGAAGGTATTTTATAGGCTTCAGATATTTTTATTAAATCTTTAGAAGCCTCAGAAGCCACAGTTCCACCCCCTGCTATAAATATTGGTCTTTCAGCTTTTTTTAAAACTTCTATTACTGCATTAATTAATTCTGGATTTCCACTCGGCTTATAGAGAGGTCTATATTTTACAGGTTCAACAATTTTTTCCAAATCTGTTTTGGTAGCTTCTCTTACTAAAGCAGTTTCTCTCAATTCTAAGAAAACAGGACCTCTTCTGCCAGACATTGCTGTTTTTATGCATCTCTGAATAGCTTGTGGTATTTCATAAGGATATTCCACAGAAACTTGTAATTTTGTTATTGGTTTCATCAAACTCATTTGATCCAAATCACCTTGTAGAATTCCTGTATTATCAAACATTCTTGCTATTTGTGCACCAATAATTAGCATTGGAATTGAATCCGCATTAGCGGCTGCAACTGCGGGAATAAGATGTGAAACACCTGGCCCTGCGGTTCCAAGGCAAACTCCTATTTCTCCTGTTGCTCTAGCCCAAGCATCTGCCATGTGTCCTCCTGCTTGTTCATGTCTCACCATTACAGTATCAATTCCTGCTTCTCGTCCCCATCTCTCAATAGCATCGTAAATCCGTGTTAATTCACCACCAATTAAGCCAAATATTTTAGTTACTCCTTCGTTTAAGAGGCTTTTAACAACTAAATCCCCACCATTTAATACTTGATTTGACATATTTAGACCTATTACAAATAAAAAATAAAGTTTATTATAAATAGAAATTCAACAAATAATTACAAATTAAAGAGCAATCAATTCGAAATAATAACCAAAAACTTCCTTAGTATCTAAATAATAAAATTTAATTTTACCAACTTTTCCCAACTGAATTGCATCTATATTGTATTTATTCTTAAAATGCATAATAAGATTATCAGTATTTTTTGTATATATACCTAAGTGATGTATCCCCTCTTTTCCTTCTTTAAGAAATTCTGAATATAAATGGTCTCCAGTCGACTCTAATAACTCAATAATTTCAAATTGTTTCCCACCAAAATTTTACATTATTTTTTTCATATTGAATTTTACTTCGTTTCCTTTATAATTAACATTACTCATTTGTTCAACAATGTTGATCTTTCCCTTAAAATCTAATAGGACTGCATGTAATTCTGCTGCTTTCTCAATATCTTTGACTAGGATACCAATTTGATCAAAATTTGATAATTTTAATTCTACCATTATTAAAATATGAGTTTTATTTTACAAATTCTGCAAAATCTAATCTACTAATCGGTTTTTTTAGAGGAAAGTCCCCTTTTAATATCATTGATTTTAACTGTTCTGCTAATTTTATTGCTCCGTTTCTATCCGATTGTCTTAAAACAATTGGAACCTCATTACCTTCGAAATTCACTTTTTTTAGATCTAATTCAAATGCTTCTGGACATAAGTGAGTGCAATTACCGCAATTGAAACAACGCGATCGATCTATTGCAGAAATCATCTCATCCTTTATAATAAACGCATTAGTAGGACATTTATCAATGGCTTTGCATTCCTTACAATCTTTACAGGCTTCAGGTTTAAACTTCATAATGAAATTGCTGTCCCAAACATCACCATAAGTGATTTCCCCTACTTTTTCCCTCCCTACAAGACTTAATATCGTTAATTTAACTAATCTATCAGATTTTACAATATTATTCAAAATCCTTTCATTTAATATAGGGATTGGAATGGCTAAGCTACAGATAGGTTCTAATCCATATGATGTCTTGAACGCACCCATATACTCTGGTTTCATTCCCTCAAATGGAGCAATAGTCATCATATTAGGTTTTTCAATATAGTTACGGGTTCCAGGACCCATAAGATGCCCTATAGTTCCATTTACAAGGACAGGTGAACCAAC
>JBHLPN010000142.1:0-7834 GCA_048939445.1 Promethearchaeota archaeon
GAGTTTAAGAGGTTGAATTTTTTCCTAAAGATTCACATATTGGTTATATTTCAGTTTTGATCCCATAAAGTAACAATTCTTTTGTAAATTGTTCAGTATATGAGAATAAAATTGAATGAATTCCAAAAGATTTAGCAATTTCTACTACTTCAAAACTATCATCGATTAAAAGAGCTTCAGAAGGTTTACAGTAGAGATGCTTTAATAGTTCATAATAAAATTCTCGGTCGGTTTTTGCATAGTGATATTCATAACTAAATAGAGATTTATGAAAAAATTTTAAAAATTTATACCTTGAATCAAGAAATCTTATCCTTTCTTCAATATTTCCACTAAAAACAATTAATCGATATTGTTCACATAGTTCTTTTAGAATTTTAAGCATAGAAAAGTATGGAATATAATTCGAAAACCAAATCATTCGTAAATTCTGTGGATGATTCTCATTGATTTTAAATTTCAAGTAAAATTTTGTTTCAAATTCATCGATAGAAAGATGTCCTAATCTAAGTAAAGCCCCTTCAGAATTGTGTTCACTTTTAAAGAAAAAATTAAGAGATTTCCAATCCTCGATATGATATTTTTCCACTAATTTTACTAAAGTCAAGTGAGTCCCTGATGTAAATACAACACCTCCCAGATCAAAAACTATAGTTTTAATTTTATCTTTAATTGGAAAAGAAGTTAAATTTTCGATACTCATTTAACCAACTCAATTTTAGTAATAAAAATAATGTTTTATGGGTACAGAAATATAAGAAAAAATAATTCTTTTAAGATAATAAATTCAATTAAAATGCTAAAAGAATCCCAATGGAAATATTATGCAATAACACTAGATTGAACCTAATCCCATTTACTTGTGTCATATACGATTGTCTCCAATCCTCATAAAATTCCTTTGACCTATCAGGATATATTCCATGAGTACCTTGTCCCAAAACAAGATTTTTTACTCCTGTTTTTCCTAATTCTACATATCTCATTATCATTTTACAAATAAAATTTAGAAATTTATCTACATTTTATTTCTTAAATTTATAAATTGAAGAATGATTAGAAATAGAGCTATTATTTAACAATAATAACATATTTTAATTTTAGCAATTCATGAGAGCTTTAAGATCTTTTAACCTACTTCTTATTGTTACTTCAGTTACTTTTGCAGCTTGAGCTACTTCAACCTGAGTTTTTTTAAATTTAGTATCTTTAGCAACTAAATATAGTACAGCGGCAGCTAAACCTTTAGGATCTTTTCCAATAAGTGGTAGACCTTTTGTAGAGGTGTCTTTGAGTATGTTTAAAGCTTTGATTTTTATTTCTTCTGGCAATTCCAACTTGTTACCAAAAAGAAATACAAGTCTCTCTGCTGAAATTGGATGATAATCTAAACTTAAGCCTGGAAGAATCTCCCTAAGAATCATACCTAAAGACCGAAACAATGTACGGCTAGATACCATTGATGCTTCGGATACATCTTCAAGCAATTTTGGGAATTCGTGAATTCTTATAGCTGCATATAATGAAGCTGCGATAAATCCATCAATAGAGCGTCCTAATGTTAATTTTTTCTTAGCGACTTCACAGTAGATTCTCCACGCAGTCTCCGTAATATATACAGGAATATTAAGTTTGGATGAGTACATTTTTAATTTCGGTTTTGCTTCCCAATAATTCCTCTCTAAGGAAGTTATAAGAGATCGTTGAATTTTTGCGAGCCTTGAAAACAGCAAACCTTTCTTAGCGTTTATCACTTTTCCTTTAGAATCAATCCTATTACTTGGAAGAATTGTTCTTGGACCAAAGTCTCTCCATGAAGGTTCTGTTTGTCTTCTCTGATTAATTTCTTCAATAGTGTAAGCTCTTCGCTCATTTTCTACAAAAATTTGCCCTAAAATCGTTCCACAATTTGTACAAACCCTATTGCCATCTTTAAATTTGATACATGGATTATCACAGCAATGTTCTACTTCTGAACAAATATCGACTGGTATAAACCTATTTTCAAACTTATAAATTTTATTTTATCCCCTCTTAATCCTATCCCTAAAAACCTATAGTGAAAAAAAAATTTGATTGATTTTTTTACCAATATTTTGATAAAAATGTAAATAGAAAAATTTATGCCTTATATTTAATAAGATATTGTCTCATTTTTTATGAAGTTTAATAAGATATTAATCTATTTGCTAAAAATGTTCAAAATTTCTCTAATTAATAGAGAGAAGTGATATATTACTCAGATGAAAGAGTAAAAAGAAAAATAAATTATTCTATTTTTGATTTTTTACATCTTATAGGGTTCGAACTTCGTAAGGAGTTACGGATCAAGAACTATAAATCGAATCTTATTGTTATTATTATTAATAAGATAAGTCTTAAAAAATGAAGTGAAAAATAGGATGCAAGAAGTAGAAATTGAAAATAGGTATCAGAAGGCATATATTAGAGCTAAATGCTTTAAGGGGTTATTCACCCATGATGTTTCAAATCTATTTCATATAATTAGTAATTCATTTGAAGTATGCGAAATGCTATTAAAAGAAGGAATAAGAACAGAAGAGATTTTAGAATATTTTAAGCTTATTGAAGAGCAAATAAATCGAGGGAAGAAATTAGTAAGAAATTTTAGATGCCTTTCTGAATTAGAAGAATTTGAAATGCCGCTGGGGCCAATAGATCTATTAGAAAATTTAAATAATGCTATTCGATATGTACAGGTAAATTTTCCAAAAAGAAGTGTAGACATTAAAGTCAACTCTAAAACCGAAAGAATCTATGTAATTGCTAATGAATTGCTACTTGATGTATTTGAGAACATCTTTTTGAACTCAATTATTTATAATAAAAACGAATTAGTACAGATTGAAGTTTTGATCTCGCAAATAACAAAATTCAGAAAACGCTTCATAAAATTAGAGTTTAAGGATAATGGGATTGGAATAGATGATACAAGAAAGTATAAAATTCTTAGAGAAGGACAGAGAAAAAGTAAAAATTCTAGGAACATGGGTATTGGGCTCTCCCTTGTTGCTAATTTTATTAATTTATGTGAAGGGGAGATGTGGATAGAAGATCGAGTAAAAGGAGATTCCTCCAAAGGTAGTAATTTCGTAATTACAATTCCAAAAGCTACTCAAAAGGACTTATCATATTTATCAAATAAACTTAAAAAAAGTTAAAAAAATTAAAGGAAGGTGAGTTTAAATTAGCCAAAATACCAAAAATAAAAATTTAACAAAAGTTAGGAAGGATGTAAAATGGTTTTCCTATGTAGATCCACATCTTGACGCTAAATTGAAAGATTTCATGGATGAATTTAAAACTAATAACCAAGCTAGCCTCATACGGACCTTTGTAAATAACAATATTGATTATATAAATGCGGTATTTCGGAAAAAACCTTTAAATGGTCAAAAGAAATATGATAAAAAGTACTTTGATAATTTTATCAGAAAAGCTATTGATGTATATGAAGAAAGTAATGGTTTTTATGAAGAGTTGAAACAGAAACTTTCGCCCCTGAAACTCTTAATTTTAATGTTGAAGAATCATCTTGATGAGCCCGAACAGTTAATAGAAGCGATTGATAATATTCAAAAAGCCTATGAAAAACTTGAAAATTCAGTAAAACTTCATTATGAGAAACCTAAATTAATAAGATTTGTTAAAAAAATAGATATTTTGTATATAGAAGATAATGAACTTGAAAGGAGAACCATAGATACTTTTTTCAAGAATAATGGAATAATTATAAAATCTGTTGAAACATCAGAAGAAGCATTGTACCTATTAAAACATTTGACTCCCAAAGTCATATTAGCAGACATAAACCTGAAAACAAGTAATATCAATGGAGATATACTATGTCAGAATCTCAAGTCTAACAGCGAGTATAGTTCAATTCCAATAATTTTAATATCTGCTGTTGTTTCTGAAAATAATAAGCAGGAAATTTTAGCAAGTACAGGAGCAGATGAAATTATAATTAAACCTATAGAAAAATTGGCAGAGTTGCAAATACTATTTAAATATTTAAAAAAATATTGATAAATTCTTTTTTTTTTTTAATTTTCATTTTTTAAAGTCAGGATTAATTCTGATTTGTTTCTGAAAAAATTAATGAAATATAGAATTTCATGATTAAAAACACGCTTTTACTGTCTTGATGTATGTAATTTGTTAATATTTTATAATCTATAGATAAATAAATAAAAGTTAACAATTCTTGCTTAAGGCACATGCAAATTGTGAGCTTATTAAAACTTATTATATTAAAATTAACAAAGAAGTTGTAAATGAACAAGATGACCAATTATAATTATAAGTATTTAATTATTGGAGGTGGGATGACTGCTGATGCAGCAGCCCATAGTATTCGTGAAAATGACCCTAAAGGAACCATCGGTTTGATCAGTAGTGAAAACGACTCTCCTTATGCACGTCCTCCACTTTCTAAATATCTTTGGACAGGAGACGAAGAACTTGATGAAATTGACTTGAGAACTGATGAAATCGACCTTAAAATGCATCTTGGTCGGACAGTGATGAAAATTGATCGCCATAATAAAAAAGTTATAGATGATCAAGATAATGAATATACCTATATGAAGCTCCTTATAGCAACAGGTGGTACTCCTAGAAAACTCCCTGAAGTTGATGAGAAATATATAATATATTATCGTACTCTCTCAGATTATAAAAAATTGAAAGAACTTATTGATAATAATAACACATTTGGAGTCATTGGTGGTAGTTTTATAGGATCAGAAATAGCTGCAGCTATAAAAATGTATAAACCAGATGCAGAAGTTACTATGATTTTTCCTGAGACTGGAATTTGCGGTCTTATTTTTCCAAAATCTTTAAGTAATTTTTTAAATGATTATTTTAGGGAGAACAATGTTAATGTTTTGCCAAATGAGTTAGTAAAAAATGTCACAAAACAGGATAATGGCTATTTGGTTGAAACAAAAAGTGGGAAAAAACTAAATTTTGATACTGTCATTGCTGGTTTAGGAATTAAACCAAATATAGAACTTGCAGAATCAGCAAAATTAAAAGTTGAAGATGGAATCGTAGTAAATAATTTCCTCCAGACAATAGACGATGATATTTTTGCTGCTGGAGATGTTGCATACTATTATAATCCTTCACTAAGAACGTATATTCGTGTAGAACACGAAGATAACGCACTCATGATGGGAGAGATTGTTGGTAAAAATATGACAGGAAAACAAGAGCCTTATGACCACCTCTCCATGTTTTACTCCGATTTATTCGAACTTGGTTACGAAGCAGTTGGCATTTTAAACTCAAAATTGGAAATTGTAGAAGATTGGAAAGAACCATTAGAAGAAGGAGTAGTATATTACTTAAAAGAAGGACGCGTTCAAGGAATCCTTTTATGGAATGTTTGGGAAAAAATGGATGAAGCTCGAGAATTAATTGCTGAACCTGGACCATTTGCTCCAGAGGATTTGAAAAATCGAATCCAATAATATGTTAGATATTTATTTACTCCAACATCCCTAGTTAATCTAGTTGTGGGTTTACTAATATTTCGTTTCTTTATCATATTCCCAAAAATTGCATGTTTACACTGTCAAGCAAAATACACATGTCCCATCGGTGAAAAAATCGGCGTTCGAGACAAATAATAATAATTACGATTTAGTAACTAACTAATCCACTAATTATATAACTTATCCATGGACCTGGTATTTTAGGGATATCAAAATCGATCCATGCTGATTTCATATAAGATGTATCCGCTTGCCAGAATCCATCAGATCGTTGTTTTTCTTTTAATATTTGTATTGCATCCTGACATCGTTCATCTTCAAGCAAACCATTTGCCTTAAGCAAGGCTAAGATTTCTATAACATTCGACCTATATGTGTAAGGGTAAAAGTTTAAGATAATAGAATCCTCAATAGGTTTATCAACAGATAATTTCTTGTACACCCTATGTTGAAGGATATAATCTAATCCTTGATTCAGTTTTTTATTAAGCTCATCTGAATCCCCAAAGTGTTTCTTATACTCCGTAAGAGTAATCATAGATTTTACAACTCCATAATAACAAGGAATTTTCTTCATACAACCACCAAACCTCGTATAGAGATCCTTGCCGGGCCAAGTGCATTCTTTTCCTCTCTCAACAGATTGGTACTTTAATATCCAATCTATTCCTGCGTCTATCTTTTCTTTATCTTCATATTCCATCTTTAGAAGGATTGTTGTTATCATAGCATTGTGGCACGCAAGTAAGTTGTTCTTGGTTCCTTCTAAAGAGAATCCTTCTTGAATATACGATTTATCTACAAGGAGTTCAATCCAATTTTGAACCTCTTCTAAAGTGTAGGTAAAGGGGATTTCAGAGAGCTCTAGTAGACGCCATTCATAAGCTCGGATCCCTACAAAAGTATCTGGGCTCCGTTTGGGTTTTACTAAAAGCTTATTTATAAGCTCAGATTGCTTAAGCATTTTCTGAGTTTCTTTTATTGATATATTTTCTCCTTTTTCATAAGCTTTTTTCAACGTTAAGGCTGAATCTTCATTCATAATATTTAATAGTCTAAGGATTTGTTTAAATCCTATTAAAATTAGATTTAGATTTTACAATCTGATAAAGATTATTAAACTTCCTCTCTTAATTTATTTTATTATTTTCAATGAAATCTAAAAGGAGGATTAAAAATGTTTTATAAAGATAAATGTACTCTTTGCGGAGAGTGTTTAATGAAGTGTCCATATTTAGCATATCCTGAGGAAAAAGCTAAAAATGAGTTTAAAAAATTGATCGATGGTGAGCCAACTCCCGTTACAGCGGATTGCATTACATGTGCTGCTTGTAATATGTTCTGTCCTGAGGGAGCCAATCCCTTCGATTTAATTAACGACAGACAGGAGGAGACTGGAACTTTTAAATTGACGAAGCAAGCCCAATTTAATCTTAAGATGGCTAATCGAATGAAATCTGAAGTTATAGAGGGAGAACCGGGAAAGCCGATCATGAATCTCTGTGTTATGGGAGATTTTCATCCTGGAATAATTGAAGGACAGCTCTTTGAGGGATTAACTCTTCTTAAAGGATCAGACTACTTCTGTTATTTTGGACTGATACACGCAGGAACACCTAGCTTAGTTAAGGATAATGCCCAAACTTTTGTAAATAATCTCACTAAGACTGGTGCTAAGGAAATTATATGTTATCATGATGATTGCTACGCTATGTTAGCCAACAAAGTCAAAGAATACGGTATAGCCTTGCCATTCAAACCGATTCATATAATAGAATATCTTCGAGATTATGTTACGGAACACGAAAATCAAATAAAAAAACTGGATATGAAAATAGCTTATCAACAACCTTGCGCTTCAAGATATACATTCGAAAAAGATATAATTCTAGACGAACTCTTCCAATTAATAGGGGTTGAAAGAGTAAATAGAAGATATGACCGAGTAGATGCTCTCTGCTGTGGCAACTGCCAAGCAGGTATGGCTAATGTATCTAAAGAAGTAGAAGTGGAATGGAGGATGAAAAATATAATGGATGCAAAGGATGCTGGAGCTGAAGCGATAGTGTTTTTGTGCCCTATATGTATTTTAGGCCTTAGAGGCAGAGCAAAAGCACAAGGATTAGAACCCTACATCATTAGCAATCTTGTACGCCTAGCATTAGGAGAAGAACTCACTCACGGAGGAGCAGGAAAGATTTTTGAATAATTAAAAAATTAAACTTACCTGCTCTATAAATGAAAAAATAATTTAAAAGAAGTAAAAATGAATTTTATACTCTAAAAAAGATATCGTGGAATTTTGTTCC
>JBHLPN010000143.1:0-7799 GCA_048939445.1 Promethearchaeota archaeon
AAATCATGACAATATTGGAGATACTCCCTATTATGTTCCTGGGAATGCTGGAAGTAGAGATAATTTTCCACTTTTTTACCTTCTTGTAGATTTTGCTATATATGAGAACGATATTCAATTTGAAATTGGCGTTGGAGAAACAGATGTCTATGCCACTATTACTAATAATTTAGCTAGTTTTGAAGAAGATATAGTAGTTCAATTTTTAGAAGAAGAACCAGATGGTAGTATCTTATTGATAGGATCTGAAATTATTCAAGGTCTTGACAAGGACGAACAAAAAACAATATCTTTTAGATGGACACCAAAAATATTCCATTTCATTATTGTTTCTATTGATCCTGATAATTTGATTTTTGAAATGGATGAAAATAATAATGTAGCTAAAAAAGGTGGAGGAGGGAGTACCCCAACCATAGGTAATGTATGGTCTTATTTTGGAAAGTGGTTTGATGCTAATACAGTAGGAAATTTCTTTAAATCACTTTATCTCATTAATACATTTTATGCTGAAATTATCGATCTAGATGGTCCTAATGATGTTGTTGAAGTTATTTTTAAGATTGGTGGTGAAGAATTTAATGGAATAAAACATGATGAAAACATTTGGAAATTTAGCTATAATATGGGAAAATTAACTACAGGAGATAATACATTAGAAATTACTGCACGGGATACATTGGATCTTGTATCAGAAACACGGATTATAATTATTAAAGTAATAGAGATTCCATCATGGATAACAGACTTTACGGATGAGATATTCTCTCATATATTACCTGATTGGATTAGAATTGAAGGATTTACTATTTATATTACTTTTGAAGTCGGTGCTGATGGTGGAGATAAAACCTTACCTACTGATATTCCTAATGTTGGAGGAGGTGAAATGGGACCTGATATTGAGATTACATTTACTTTTAGTTTTAATCTTCTTTCATTGGAAGCACAGCTTAAAGTAGCAGGATCCTTTGAATTCAAAACGAGTTTTGCTGGAAGGGATGTAAAAATCTCACTCGAAGTTAGCGGGACAGGTAAATTTGGTCCTGGATTTGTGTTAACGGAACTGGAAATAGAGATTAAATTGGAATTAAGTCTCACTATATGGGGGTATGGGGTTTCAGCAGCACACATCTTTAAAATTGGAATTGGGCTGGATCTCGAATTTAAATTTGCGCTCACTTTCATATTTAGGGTAATAGATAATATACTTCAATGGGCAGAATCTAACTTGGAGTTACAAATTGGTATTCTTGGATGGGCAGAATTTAAGTTAAATCTGGGATTTCTTGGAGTCACAGCAAGATGTGAGGCTGGCGGCGGTATCATTTTAGATTTTATTTGGTCTGAAACAGAAGGATTTTCTTGGGGGTTTGACTTGTACCTTCGAGTTGGATATATATTAGATTTCAGGTTTCTATGGTGGAGATGGAGATCTAGTGGTTCATATGAATGGCGGCTTTTTGATAGATCACCTGCAGAAATGAATAAGACCGTTGTAGAAGTGCCATTAAACTATACTAAAGATTATTCAAACCTTATGGATTCAAGACCTCGTGTAGCAACTGATAAAAATGGAAAAGCTATGATGGTTTGGACTCACAATAGAAATCAAAGTGGAAAAATGTATACTGATTTATGTTATTCTACATGGAATGGAACAGATTGGGAAGATGCAAGATATATTACATATGACAACAATTCAGATTTTGATCCTGCTATAGCATACGATTCCTATGGAAATGTCTTCGTAGTATGGTCTAGATTTCGAGATGATTTAGACAGCCTCACCACTGAAGATCCTATAGATCTTTTAGAATATCAAGAAATAGCATATTCAATGTGGGATGGTTCTAAATGGACTGAACCTAAATTAATAACAAATGGTACTTATGCAAATGGTAGAGCAGTAGTTTCAGCAGGTCAAAATGGGGACCTTATTACTGTTTGGGTTGGAGATCCAGACCATAATTTTACTACGACTAAAGATATGGAATTATTTTATTCCGTATGGAATGGTACTCATTGGTCAGGTGAAAAACAACTCACTAATAATGAATACATGGATTATAGTGCTTCTTTAGCACATGATTCTTTAGGTAATTCGATGATCTGTTGGATAAGGGATTTAGATGGTAATAGATCTACTACGTCAGATAATCAACTACTATATTCATTATGGGAAGGAAATGGGTGGAGTGAGCCATCCACAGTCATTGACTCAGATGAAAGTAAAGAGACTCCTTCTATAACCTATGATCTTAACGATAATTTATTGATTACCTGGGTTGGTCGCAATGAAACTATGTCAAAATTATATTTTGCCTCTTGGGATAAAACAACAGAAGAATGGAGTGCGCCGGAAATTGTTCATGAGGAGGGTTTTTTCATCTTTAATCCAGCAATTAATGTCGATCCAAATAATACTGCAGTAATCGTTTGGAGGGGTTTTGAGGATGATGCAGCTGAAAGAGCCTATTACCTAACACACAATGCTACTGATACTTATTTTGATGGAGAAATATGTTATGCCACTAAAGATCTTACAAGACCAGATTCGGTTTGGAGTGAATTGAAATATTTAACAAGTAATAATAAAACAGATTGGATGGCCTCTGCGGTTATAATTAGAGGATTTAGTAATGATCTTCTTTTAGTCTGGGATATGGAGGGTGAGGTCTCAAATCTAGTTCATGAGATTAAGCCAGATCTTTTTATCAATGCTTCAGATATTGTCTTTTCTAATCAACATCCAATGGAAGGGGAGAGGATCAACATTACAGCAACAATTTATAATATAGGAGATGTTATAACAAAAGATATTTCTGTATATTTTTATAATGGAGATCCTAATAATGGGGGAATTCTAATTGGAACTGGATTTGTTGATCTTTTAGATTACGATGCTAAACAAAATATAATTATTCCTTGGGACGCTCAACCTGGAAGTAATAACATTTATGTTGTTATTGATCCTGAAAAAATTATAAGTGAGATCAAGAAGGATAATAATATTGCCTTTAATACAATTTATATCTTACCTGATTTAACTTTAAGCTCAACAGATATTAGTTTCTCAAATCCAAATCCATTAGAGGGTGAAGAAATATTTATCAATGCTTTAATTCATAATCTAGGTGGTACAAGAGCGGAAAATATTATAATAGAATTTTATGACGATAATGGCTATATAGGTAATGATAAAATAAATGTTTTAGAAGCATACGATTCTGCGGTGGCTTCTGTAAAGTGGATAGTTCCTGCTGGAATAAGTAATATTACTGTAATAATTGATTTAGCAGATGTCATTTTAGAGTGGAACAACACAAATAATAACGCTACTACTACGATATTCGTGTATCCAGATATTGAATTAATAGATTTCAATGTTTCTAACGAGATTTTAATATATGGAGAAAATGTGGAACTAACAGTAGAAATTCAAAATATTGGAGGAACATTGGCAAACAATATTGTTCTTGAATTTTATGATGGTGATCCAAATATAGATGGAGTCTTACTTCACACTGCAATTATATCAAGCTTAAATATTAGCGAAAAGAAATCATACCCATTTACTTGGAAAGATCCGCCCCCTGGAACTCACAAAATGTTTGCTATTATCGATAGACAAAATTCGATTGATGAAAGTGATGAAACAAACAATTTACTATTTCAAGAATTAATGGTTATAAATCTTCCAGATCTAACAATTTCTGAACCAGAATTTGCATACACAACAGAATATATCGAAATAAATATCCCTGTAGAGAATATTGGAAGTGGTGGAGCAACTGGCATAGTACTAGATCTATATGATGGAAATCCGTTTGTAAATGGAGAATTATGGATTTCTCATTTAATTACATATATAGGTGGTGGAAAATCTACAATTGATAGCTTTAAGCTCTCGAGACCGCCGAAATTCGAGGATCTATATATATTTGTAGATCTAGTTGACAATATAGAGGAATTAAATGAAGCAAATAATCAATTTGTTATTAGTTATTCAGATATACTTAAAGTAGATGCTGGACCAGATCAACAAGTGGAAGAAGGAGAAATTGTTCAATTTTCAGCTATTCTGTTTGGGGGAATGAATGGTGATTTTACTTTTCAATGGGATTTTGGAGATGGATTTAGCGAAGAAGGAGTTAATCCAACGCATCAATATGGAGATAATGGAATTTATAATGTTCATCTTACTGTTACCGGACCTAATTTTGTAAGTTATGATGACTTAATCGTTACTGTCTTAAATGTAGCTCCAGTTGTTAATGCTGGTTTGGATCAAATTGTAAATGAAGATGATACTGTGAGTTTCACAGGGTCTTTTGTAGATCCTGGAAGTAAGGATACTCATACATTTGAATGGGATTTTGGAGATGGTCAGGTAATTTCCGATACTTTAATACCTGATCATGTTTACACTGATAAAGGGACACATACAGTTACTTTAACAATAACTGATGATGATGGAGGTATTGGAACAGACACTATGATTGTAACTGTACTAAATGTAATACCAATCGCAGCTGCTGCTCCGAATCAATCTATTTATGATGATGAAATTGCTGTATTCAATGCGAGTAATTCTTGGGATACACCTTCGGATCTCCCCAATTTAAGTTTTGAGTGGGATTTTGGGGATGGTACTAGTGGCACTGGACCAGTAATTTCTCACAGTTATTCAGAATTAGGAACATTTTTAGTTACCTTAACAGTAATGGATGATGATGGTGCTGTAGATACAGATACCTGTACGGTTGTTGTTCAAGATGACGACATAACTCCTCCTGAATTAACTGATCTATTAATCATAGATGATATCCACTTTGTCACCATTTCCTTAAATGCATCTGATGAGAGTGGAATAGACTTCTTTAATATATTTGTTGATGGAGAACTTATAGAGCTGGTATCTCAAACCCAAATTGAAGATATTTACACTTTTATACTGGAAAATCAATGGATTTTAAAAGAGGGTATTTATCAAGTAGATATTCAAGCTGTTGACGCGGATAATGACATTATTACTGATTCTTTATCCTCCTGGATATCTGGTACATTCGAAATTACTATAGGGGAAATGTATCAATATGTAGATTGGCAATTAGAAGAATTAAAAAATTATATCGATTCCAATTTAGTTTCTTGGTTCCGACATTTGATAATTCGTAAACTCTCTCAAGCACAAAATTACTTAAATAAAGCATTAGATTATCTGGAAAATGGAGAAATTTCAAGGGGAGTGTTATATGATTCAAAAGCTAAGTCATGTGTCACTTATGCTGAAAATATAGTCGAGAAATTATCTAATGTTGAAGAAATTATCAATAGATTACGTGTAATTAGAAATAACATCGTTATTTTAAAAGGTACTTCTAGCCAAGTTGAAAAAGGATATGATGTTGCATTAATTGAAATTGAGCTGTTAAATCTGTATGATGTGATAAAACAAGAAATTAACTGGAAGGATGGGTTGTATCTTAATATGTTAATCAGATTAGCAGCTGAGAATCTCGAGTTAGCAATTTATAAAATTTCATTGGGTATTAATCCTGAAAATTCTTTAAGGAGTGCCCAATTGAAACTAGAACTAGCGATAAATGAGATTAATCGTCTATTAAATAAAGGTAAAATCTCTCAAGAGTTAGCTGATACCTTATTAGGAAAGATAAATCAAATCTACTTAACCATCGAAGAAGTGAAAAATTCAATATAATTTTATTAAACTCTAATTTTTTTTTTTTAAAAATTTCGAACAAATAAAATAGTATTCATTCAAAAAAGATCAAGAATATCTTACAAAATATGTGAATATTACACACTTATATTAATGTGTCAAAAAATAACTTCCTAGACTTTAAATATATTCTTAAAGAATCAAGGAAAATAGTTTAGTCACTATTTTAAAAACTTTTTATTGAGAAAATATGAAGAAGTTGCCACAAGGTTATAGCTTTTCTGTTCCCAACACATAACTTCTTTTCATTTTTCTCTATTATCATTTTTTTTTCGATATAAGACTCTGAATTTACTTTTCCATTCCAATTTCACAGAAAAATGGGACAAAAATTAAAAAGGCTCGAACCTTGTTTCTTTTAGTAGATTTATCTATTGGGATGTAAAATAAATCTAAAATTCCCACTAAAAAAGGAATTTCCCCGATTAGAAGCATTGTTTTCTAATCTATGAAAATATAATGGTAAATCAAAATTAATATAACATCTAAGTTCTTGCTTAATAAAAGATATTGTTTATACAAGTACTCATGGAAACAAACATAACCGCAATTCCACTCATATTCCACATTTATCTCTACAAAAATCAATTCACTCAATACCATTGTAGAAATATCACCATACACATAGGGGATTTGTGTGAAATTCAAATACCAGGTAAACCCCTCCCAATATTTATCTCCCTTCAAAAGGAGTGACTGATTATTTTTATCCTTTAAGCTAAATATCGTATTGTTATTATAGATTAAGTATAATTTAGAATGATTTTTGCCCAAAAAAATATAGTGTAAATAATGCCGATAATATGGCCACAGTGTAAATCCACCATCATTTTCAATTCGGCTCTTCAAAAAGTGTATTAAATTTCTATCAACATAACTGCTAATTCCTGAAGATTGATAATCATAATCAAAATTATGCAAATAAGCGATATAATTTAAATTTTCGACTTTATATATGATTTCCTCTCGATTTGACAAATTTACATTGTATTCTATTTTGTAATAGATTCTAGGCCTAATTACAATTACACTGTACAATACTGGAGATACGGTAATCCCCACTATTAAAAGACTAACAGTAAAAAAGAAGATTATGGTTTTCCAGTGTTTCATTTATTCATTTACTTTTGTAATATATTGTTAATTTGATACAATTCCGAATTTGAATATGTCTCTTCAGCTCATCTACAAAAATAGTAATGTTTACTCAAAAACCTTTGGTTCTATAACCTAACCTTCGTACAAATCTAGAAATATATCTCTATAAATGCTCTAATGAAAACTGAATATCGTTAATTCAAAAGACATTGTTGTATTAAAAATTACGTTCCCTCACTTTTTATACTGTTAACCTTGTAAATGGTATAAAAGAATATACAACAGCCCATCATAATAATAACAATGCTTAATATGCCTAGAAGACCTATGAAATAAATTCCAACAACGATAGCGATTATTCCACCTGCTAAACCTGCAATACTAATTTTGATCACTTCATTATGTAATGTTGATACCACTAAACCTACTAGCCCAAATATCATCAGACTTATACCGCCAATTATAGGGTACAACCATCCCCCAGCCCCCACCCACGACAATATACGCCAGTTAGTTATTGTCCCAAACCACACACCGTATAAAAGGATTACCAAACCAACAATTAAGCATATCAAACCTCCTCTTCGTATTTTTTCCAAATTTTCACCCTCTAAATCTTTTCATAGGTTTAAACTTGAAATATTAATTAGATATTCTTCTATTTAACTTTTTTGTCGTCTCTTCTCAATTAAAAATCAAGAAATTCCAATAAAATCTTTGAGAAAAACTCATTATTGTAGATAGAAGATCCTTGTTTTGCTATACTTTTTATCTATAGATTCATTAAATTTTCTTAAGTCTGAACCTTGATCATATTTTTATTTTCATACCATTTTTCTATCAATCTATCTCTCTTAATCTTTCTTAAAAGAAATAATGAAATAACTATAAGTATATAATCTTCAATAGACCAAATGAGTTCATACAAAGGGATAGGTCTATTAAGTTCAAACAC
>JBHLPN010000144.1:0-7796 GCA_048939445.1 Promethearchaeota archaeon
CTTTTTATACAAATAATCATCAACTTTGGTTGATGTGTCCATACAAAATTTAAACGCAAAAAATGCTGTAATTACGATGTTTGCAAAAAATGAGAATGAATAAAAAATATCTATAATCCAACCAAAAATAAAAAGAACTGGTATCGTCAAAATTATTGCAATAACGATAATAATTATCTTCATTTTTTCAATAGGTATAAAAAATGATATTATAAACAAAATAAATGTAAATCCCGCTAAAATGCCTAGAAAATACAAAAAATATAAACTAAATACTTTGAATTCAAAGATGTCAAACATGATTATGAATATCAACCAGGAGATAATGAAAAGAATTACTATAATTAATAAAATTGTCTTTTTCGACAAATTTTTTAAACCAGATATAAACCTCATATTGAATTCACGAAGATGTGTTAAATATAAAACTTGGTAATTCACTATATGTTAATTAATTTTTTTAATTAAATCTCAAAAAATTCACGCTTTTGTATAAAAAAGATAAGAACTCTTCCTTAGCTATTTTTAAATTATTAAAAGAATGTTTTTATCCTACAACTAATTCTCACACATATAAAAATCTTATAGTGATACGTAAAATGTCTGAGGAACAAAAAGTTAGGAATCGTTGGATTGTTGTCATAGGAGCTATATTAATCCAATTAGCATTAGGTACGATATATTCATGGGGAACACTTACTATATTTATCAGCCCTTATTTGCATGAAATCGAGGAAGTAACTGTATATGTGTTTGGTGTAGGATTATTATCATTTGCGATAACAATGATTTTTGCTGGCCAATTACAACAAAAATACGGTCCTAGAAATATTGCTATTCTTGGAGGTGTGTTAATGGGCGGAGGTGTGATTTTATCTTCATTTATGACTACTTTTTTGGGATTACTAATTACATATGGTATTATTTTTGGAATGGGGATAGGATTTGGATATGTATGTCCTATAGCTTCAGCAAGTAAATGGTTTCCAGATAAAAAGGGTTTTATAAATGGAATTGCTGTTGCTGGATTTGGTGCAGGCTCATTTATATTTAATTATGCGATAAGAGCACTTGCCTTTAATATTCCAATAATGTTTATAGTTTTAGGGGTTATTTACTTAATTCTCATTATAGGAGGTGCAATGACATTAAGTAATCCCCCAGAAGATTGGAAACCTGAAAACTGGGATCCACCTGCTCCTTCTGAAAAGAGTGGGATTTCTGGACTTGAGTTCGAACGAAAACAAACATTAAAATTATCACAATTTTGGATGCTCTGGATAACTTTTATTTTAAGTGCAATTTCAGGATTAATGGTAATTGGATCTTATGCAGCTTTCATAAAAACATATATAGTTGTTGATTTTGTATTAATAGGAAGTTTAGCAGCATTATTCAATGGTTTAGGAAGAATTGTATGGGGAAAGTTAGCTGATGTAATATCTTACAAAAAAGCAATGCTAATAATGTTTTCTACCCAAGCAATTCTACTATTTATCTACTTTACGACTAATATTAATGAGATTTACTTCTTAATTATGACATGCATAATCTATTTCTGTTTTGGAGGGAATTTCAGCTTATTTCCAACTGCTACTGCTGATTTATTTGGGACTAAGAATTTAGGACCAAATTATGGAATGGTTTTTACAGCTTATGGAATTGCTGGCTTTATCGGTGCCGTAGGTGTTAATATCCTTGTTATGTTGTTCGGTAATTACTTAATCTTATTTATTGTAATGGGAATTATGTCTGTTGGAGCAGCATTATTAGCTTTTCTAATAAAACCTCCAAGTCGCAAATAATTCATTCAATTTTTTTTCTTTTAATTTTTTGTACTAAGATATGTAAGAAAAATGTGATTTAGCAACCTTTTCAAGGCTTTAAAGCTAATACTAAATTTTCTGTCAAGCCTTCGCAATAATTCAAGAATATATAATTCAAAAATACCAAACAAACTCGATAGAAGTTTACCAACGGGGGGTATTCTATTTAATAACTTATCAAACTTAGATCTAAAAACTCTAATAGGTAATGTTTTCAAATCGCAACCAAATCTAATTTTTATATTATTCAAGAAAATAGTGAACTCAATTTAATATTTACTCTATTTTAATGAGCAAAATTCATGTATGGTAAAATGAGTTTGTATTTTATCATCAACTCCCTTTTTCAGAAACATTTCTTAGGTAACCTATAAATTTATATCATTATGTAACTTCACTAGTTAATTATGGAGTCATGCCCAAATTGTGAGAATCAAGTAGAACAAGAACAAATCGTTTGTCCTGTATGTGGTATGATTTTAAAAGATATCAATATATATTCTAATTTTATTAGCAATTATATGATTTGTTGTTTAGTGGTATTCCTAATTGCTTTTATAATAAACTTCATTGGATTATTAATAATCTTCTTTTATTGATTGTAAGGTGATTCATTCCGAGAGTAAATGTAATTTATGAAGAGAAACTTCAAATAGATGCTCAAAAAGCATTTGATCTCACAATGCAATGGCTAAATGGTCAATATAAGGCAAAAATTAAAACCTCTTCACCTCCTATATTTATTGAAGCGAAACAAGGTACTATGATGACTAATACTGGTCATGATCCAAATTGGAAAAAGAGAATTCGGATTAATTTTTACTCAATGGAAGGAAACCAAACATTAATAAGAGTAGAAGCGACACCGTTATCTCGAAATATATTTCGAGTCGAGAAATTAAAGCTATCTTGGTATAATGGCCTTTTTTCTCATTTGTTTTCACTACTGAATACTTTTGGAAGAACTTCATCGGAAGAAACGATTCTTGATCCAAATATTATACAGGGAATCAAAATTAAATATTGCTCGTATTGTGGAAAAAAAATAGAAGAGGATATCACAATTTGTTCTGATTGTGGAACTAAGATAGAATAGAAAAATAGTGCGATTAATTTTTCTGAAATTTGTCGGACTCCATCAACTTATTTGAGAAAGATTTAATCTTATTCTTGTGACAAGTCCAGAATCTTATTATGATTGGGAATTAAATTTAAGAACTAAGCCTCCAAATAAGAAAAAAAAGAAGAATTCTAAGAAGGATCATAATGATTTAGGAATCTCTAGTGAAGACTTTAAAAGATTCGTTAAATTATGGAAAAGAAAAAATATCATTTTTTGAATTAAACTTTCAATTTTTTTTTAAAAGTAAAAAGTTAGTAAAAAGAAACTAAGTCTAAATGGAAAAAAAAGTTATTGTATAAAGCGCAAATACTGCAATCAAGCTCAAACTCAGTAAAAATGAACTTATAAGAATTTTCTTGCCATAATATTTTTGTTCAAGTAATTCTCGTTGTTGTTTTTCCTTCAAATCTAATTCTGGGTTGATATTATCCCATTGCTGAGTCAATTGTTTAGCATCCATCCCATATTGAGCCCCAAATCTCTGCAAATATTGCATTTTCGCATAACTGCTTAATGCTGAAGTTTGACTCTTCCCTTTTGAAATATTATAAATAAACCACACTTCCGGGATAAAAAGAATTCCAAATATTGGATTTATCCCAATTGAGGGAATTAAAAACAATATAGCACCAATAAGAAGCACATAACAGTAATAGATATATAATGGATTGTTCCTACTGAATGTAAAAATAGTAACAATTAATGAACTACAGGATAATACAATCCCCAATATTGATATTACAATATTTTTGGAGAAAAAGATTAATGGGAGCATGATAATTAGGGCATTAATGATTGCCAAAGCAATATCAACATAATTCATAAAACTCTTTTTAAATTCTTGTACTTTCTCACTTGTCATTTTGAACTTTAAAAAACAATTTTATTTAATATTAATAAATCACAAATAATTTATTTAAAAGTTTTATAGACAGGGATATTTTAACATTTGTTTTAATAAGGATCCTGTGGAGGATCAATGATTATAGAATTAATACTCCTTTATTTTTTTCCCAGAATTAAAATAATAACTTTTTATAAGTTTTGTGGATTTATCAACAATAATTTTAAAAAACATTACTGGAGAGTAGAATGCCTAAAAAGAAAGGTTATATTCTTGCCTTAATTGCTGGAATTCTAGGAATTGTTGTCCTGGCAACTCCAATAGCATATCATATGGGTGCTATAGCAGAGTCATATATTTGGTCATGGGGATTATATACTTGGAAATTGATTTTAGGTGATACAAATTTTTACTTTAGTGATGATAGTGAATATCTTACTTGGGGTTTAATCTCAACGGCTTTAATATTACTAGCAACAATTTCATTAATCCTGACAGCAGTAAAAGCAAATAAAAGAAATCGCAGTTATGGATTTGTATGGATTTTATGTGGTTTATTATTTATTGCGGCTCCTCTTGTTTATTACTTTGGACTGACATCAGAAATGCCGACATGGTTAAGTGATCTCTTTTGGGATTTTTATAGCTTCCATTTTGCATTTTATGGTTCTTTTGTAGCTGGCGGATTGGCAATTTTAAGTGGAGTTATTAAATAAAAAAGGAAGTTGAGGCGGTTTTGTTTACTTTTTAATAAATTTTTTTTAATTTTCTTTTTATGCAAATTGATTCTTTATTAATTATGGTACAATTTTGAAAATGAATTGAATTTGGGTTTAAAATATAAAAATAAAGAAGGGACGAGAAGTTGCAAATGATCACCCAAAGGCATTCAAATGCAAACGGTATTGTTTATTTTTCACATGAGTGAAAAATTTTACATAACATCGAATCAATTGGCGTCGCGAAAAGAAATACCATTGTTGGAACAATTTCTTGTTCTTTGAATGGTGTTATCGTTTGATAACCCTACTAACACCGGCGAATTAGCAAGATTGAACATCGAATATAAACCAAACGATTTACATTTTAGTTCTTATTATGCTTTTACACATAATCTCTTTTCATATCGCTATTGATTACCGGTCCAATGCAATGAGGTAACAATACCTCTTCTCGACGTTCACACCGTAAGGTATGAACAAGTAATACTTTGATGAAATTATATTTAAATGCAACTATTAATGGGTTATTACTTTTTTTTGTCGATAGAGAATACCTATAGATTTTTTACGTCGGAGTTACACATAAACAAAAACATAATTATTAATTAAATAATATCAAGACATCTTGGTTTTCATAAAGAAAAATTATAAAATGAACATATAAAATTATATTTTGATTATGACAGATAATTTGCGTGAAAGATTAGCAGAATTCATTTTAAAGAATGTTAATCTTAATTTTTCTACTATCCTTGAGGTAGGATGTGGTGAAGGCCAATTAACACTCCCTTTTGCTCAAACTATTAGTAAATTTCTTAATGAGTTTAAGATAATAGCTTTTGATCTTTCAATTGGATCTTATTCTGGAAGTATTGAGATTCTAAAGAAGATTATACACGAGAAAGGATTGGAGAATCAAATTATTACTATGAAAGGAGATGTAAGAAATATGAAAACAATCGAAGATGATAGTATTGATTTCATTTACTCAAATGATTTATTTTGTGATCTTGATCGTATAGGACTTGAAAAAGCTCTTACTGAATTCTATAGAGTTTTAAAACCCGGTGGTCAAATGGCTCATGCTGAATACGCTCCGGTTGCTCAAAATCTGCCGCAGAAGTTATTTATTGAAGCAGATATGCATTCTTTAGAAACATCTATGCCTAAGCCAGACTGGTTTTCACCCTTTTCAGATGAAATAGCGATTTTAATGCATAAAATTGGATTTAAAGATATTTTAGTTAAATTCTTTGAGACAGGATTTCATGTAGAATTAGATGAAGCCATCGAAACATTAAAAGAATGGACAGTAGATCCTAAATTCATAAAAAAGCACAAAAAGGAATTGTTTGAACATGGAATAGAATCTCCATTAGAACATGTTATATTTTGTAGTAAATAGAATATCTCTAAAAAGAAAATAATAAAAAAAAAAGATTTAGAAGAACCAAATATTAATAGCTAGTCCAAATAACGCTGCTATTAAAATAACAACAAGTACATATATCAGGAAAGCTAAAACAGTTATAACAATAGCACTTAAAAACCCTACACTATGACGGGCACTTATAATTAACCAAGTAAGAATTAATGATATCAACCATGCAAGCCACCCTCCGAGAAATAGAAAAACCAAAGCAAAGGTTATTGTTATCAGAAATGAAGTTAAAAAGACTTGCCCATATTCAGTATGTCTAGCTTTACTGAAAAAGCTTAGTGCTATTTTTAAGAAAATCGCCATTATTAACAGAAATATTAGGTAAAATAGTAAAAACCACATTATTTCTGCTAATGTATCTAAAGTTTCAAGCCAATCTGGATTAAATATATCGAATATCATATTAACCATAGACAGATTTTAATTTATTCATAAAAGTTTCAATAAAATTTATGTTGTATGGAACTAGAAAAATACCATAATATATAAGGTAAATCTTCATATAAAATTGAACTAAAATGAATTTAAAAGATCCAAAATTAACAGCTTTACAATTTAATGAATATATTAATAATCAGAATATTGTTGGTCTTACTAATCTCATGACAGAAGACCATATATTTATTGATCGGTATGATGAGTGTTTTGGAGATATGGTTAATGGGTGGAAAGAATTTTTTGCTAATTTCCCTACCTATAAAAACTTTTTTAACAGAGTTGAATCACGAGAAAATCTAGTGATTTTAATTGGTTATGCCAAATGGTCTAAAGATTCAGTAGAAGAAGACCATGCAATTTGGACCGCAAAAATCGAAAATGATCTTGTAGCGGAATGGCGTATTTATCAAGATACAGAAGAAAATAGAAAAAAATTAGGGCTCTAATAATAAAAGCACTAAATAAATATGCCAGCAATTATCAAAAAAACAACGCATAAAACAGCTAAACTAGACAATCCAACAATACCTAATAAAATTTCATATACCTTTTTAGCAGACATAGTTCGGTTCTTTCGCCTCTATTTTTTATTTTATTTTAATATTTCGTAAGACTTCACCCTATTATATAAAAGTATATATTTAAAGGTTATGATTAAGACAAATTTTTTCTTCTTATATCAAAATGACCTTGATATTATATATGTAAATATATATTCATATATATCACATAGCAAATAAAAATCTCACATTGTTGTATACTTTTCAATTTTAACTATATACATATCAGAATAGAATTAAAATAACTCCTAATAAAGTTATCCCTACTCCCAAAAATCCTATTTTTGAAAGTTTTTCTTTATTTATTACATATGAGAAGGGGATTGTAAATAAAGGTAGTGCTGTGGAAATAAGAGACATATATGTAGCACCAGCAATATGAACTGCTTCACCAAAAAATATACTTCCAATCGAGTAACTAAGGATAGCTGAAATCAGTAAAATAATCCAAGTATTTCGATTCTTTGGTATCGGTTTTCGTTTCCCTTCTATCAACGCAATTGTTCCTAACGACATAGAAGCAAATAAGAATCTTACAGTCATAGCAATCATAGTACTTAATATTCCTAAATTCATAATTTGATCAACTTGATTAATTGAATAATCTGTTAGAGCTATACCAACTGCCCATGAAATAGCTGTAAAAAGTGCTAACAGTATTCCTTTCAATGTATTAGAAAAACGAATTTTAGTTAGTTTATCTTGCTTATTAAGCATTTGAGATTGATAGGGATTAATATCAATATCATTTCTCTTATCAATCTCTCCTTTTGTAATTATTATAACTCCCATTCCAATTAATATTGCTGAGAAAATCATTTGGATTGAAATTGGGCGATTTA
>JBHLPN010000145.1:0-2598 GCA_048939445.1 Promethearchaeota archaeon
GTGCAATTTTAGCATTTTTTACAACTTTTAGTCTTATAAATGATTTGGGTATCCAATTAGCTTATTTGAAATATTTTGGTGAATCAAAAAATCCTGAGGAGGAAGCAATTTATAATGGAACATTTTTAACTTTCCGGACTTTTCAATTAATAATCTATACTGTTATAATGTTAATTTTTCTCCCGTTTGCTCCTACTTACAATGGAGAAGTTCTATTTGTGTATATTTTCTTTATTGCTATGCTATTCTTTAGAATTGATTTTTTTGATCAGGTGTTTTTAAGCAAAAAGGAAGTATTTAAGATTTTGATTACCTCATTAAGTGTAATATTACTGAAAAATTTATTACTCATTTTTCTGGTGTCTTTCTTTGAGCCTAACCTCTGGTTGTTATTAAACATCGTTCTAATCTCCAATATTTCTTATTTCTTTTTGAATTTATTCCTCATTAGAAGGAGGAAGTTTAAAAAACCTACAGCAGAATATTTTAAAAAATTTTTACGATATAGTCTTCCTTTCTTTCTAACAAACAGCCTAATTTTTATTGTTAGTAATATAGATGTGTTGTTTATCAATACCTGGTCTGATATTAACAATGTAGCAAATTATTTTACAGCAAAACAATTTTTTTATTATTTTCTAATTATTACAAATAGTGTTTCGAACATATTGATAACTACATTCTCGAAAAACATTAAAAATGGGGAAGAAAGAGTAAATATTGAAACTGTTAATTTTACTCATAGATTGTTAAATTTTATAATTATTCCTATTGTTTTCTTTACTTATTTATGGGCTCCTACCGGTTTTGTCTTAATTTTTGGTGAAGGATATCGCTTAACGGGACAGATTTTATTTATTTTTGCTTTAATGTTAATTCCTCTTTCTCTTGACATTGTTAATATAGTTCAATTACAAGCTTTAGGAGAAGTTCGTTTTATTGCTAAATTCTCAGTCTTGGAGAATATTCTTTCAATTGTATTAATGTACTTTCTTATTTCTCCTAATTTTTTCAATCTAGATGTCTTCGGAGGGGCACTCGCATACCTAATTTCAAAAATAATTACTCAAATAATCTATAGACCTATTATTTACAAAAAGTTTAATCTTGGCTTTTATTGGGGAACATTTAGAAATTTGTTGATAATGTTTGGAGTATTTTTACTTCAATATTGGATAAATAATACCTTCTATTACCGACTTTATATTATTCCTTTGTTTATTCTAATTGATGTTGGTCTTTATATTCTTATTAGTTATCTATTCAAAGGTTTTACAAAGGAAGACTTCAAATTCATACTAAGTGTAATAAATATAAAGAATATTTATATATCTTTTACCTCTGAATTAAAAGGTATAAACGAAATTGAATCTTTACAAGAGGGCCCTTTTAGTATAAAAAAGATATTAAAAAACCTATATAATAGAATATATAACAAATTTCCTTTAAAATTTGATTACAATTCTGAATTAGAAAGAGCAGTTACTGGTTGTAAATCAATCTTAGATGTGGGATGTGGTTCAGATTCACCAATTAAACAATTTTCAAAAAAACTATACTGCGTAGGAGTAGATATGTATGATCCCTGGCTTGATAAAGCTAAAAGACTAAAAATTCATAACGAATATTACAAAATGAATGTATTAAAAATTGATGAAAAATTTGAAGAGAATTCATTCGATTGCGTAATAGCCTTAGACCTTATTGAACATCTTACTAAAAAGGAGGGAATAGAATTATTAGAAAAAATGAAAAATATTGCTAAAAAAAGAGTTATCATTTTTACGCCTAATGAATTTGTTCCTCAAGGAGTAAAAGACGATAATCCATGGGAAATTCATAAATCTGGATGGAATGTTAAAGAAATGAAACAAAGAGGGTATAATGTCATTGGTATCAATGGATATAAATCTATCCTTGGAGAATATGGACAAATAAAATATCGTCCAAGATTTTTTTGGTTTATAATTTCAAAAATCTCTCAATTATTTGTCAGAAATTATCCTAAGAAGGCGTTTCAACTATTATGTATAAAAGAAATATCTTAATGTAATTAATAATTTTGGTTTAAAATTTTGCTATAACATTTTTAATGAATTTAATTGCTCTTTTTTCCCATGTAAATGTGTCTAATTTATTTTTATCAATATTCAGGCTAAAGTTATTTTTAGTAATATTATTTATTAGATTTTTAAATATCTCTTTGCCTTTAGGTAAGTTGTCAATTGGAATAATAATCCCCAAATCGTTATTCTTTATAAAACTAGCTCGATAAGTATCTTCTCGAGTAATAAAGAGAATTTTTTTTCCATAACTTATATAATCCCATACTTTAAATGCTATAGTGGGATAGTCAAGACTCTCCCCTATATGAAGTGCTAAATCACATTTTTTAATTTCATTTAAAACTTCTGTCCGTTTAATAAAACCTCCTAAAAAAAATAAGTCTGAAATACCTAACTTATTAATTATTCTTTCAAGTCTATCTTTTGGATATTTTCCATAAATCTTAATGAGTGGTTTTATATTTTTAAAAAAATTCTCCTTTTTTAGTTCAGAAAGTATTTTTAAAAGAGGGACTATATTTCTTCTTCCATA
>JBHLPN010000145.1:2698-7796 GCA_048939445.1 Promethearchaeota archaeon
AAGTATCCCATAATGTGAGTTATAAAAGGTGGACCAGTAGTATATATAAATTTAACATTTTTATTTGTCTTTAATATTCTCCTAACTTTTGAGGTTAAATGAAGCGGTGTCCTTTCAAACAATAAGCAAAGCTTTAATAAATTTTCCTTAATATAGTAATTGAATTTTTGATTATAATCAAATAATAATGAATAATAGATTTTTAATGAAGGAGGGATTTTCCCTAAATTTGAAAATCTAAAATTATTACCCCTTTCTTTTTTTTGTGTTAATATAATTGGAAAAATATTATCTTTAATTAATCTTTTAGAAATTTCTAACATTCTAACAGAAACATTTGTAGCTAATGGTCCAATCCAAATAAATTTAGAATATTCTTTCTGAGTCATTTTTTCTAAGAAATGATGATTCTATTTATATCTATTATCAAGAATTAATCGCAGATAAAATATACCAGTTTTAATTTTCAATTTTTTTTATATTAATATACTTTCAAGATACCACAATCCAAGTGATTTATCTAAAAATTTACCATTTGCTTCAGTACAATTTTCATTAATTATTTTAACCGGTTTTGGAAGATTAAATGGCGATAATTCCAAATTTAACGGACGCCAACCACCTGAAAAAATATTTCTATTCTTAGTACGATTTGTAAAGGTTGTAGTAAGAAGAAATTTAGATTTACTTTTTTTAAAATTCTTAAGCGCTGAAAAAATATCCTTATACGATAAATGTACTAAACAATCTCTACAGAGAATTAAATCCACTTTTGAGGGTATATTTTTTGTTATATCCATGCATTTAAAAGTTTTGTTTTTATCTTGATATTTATTTCTATTTATTGTGATTAAATCAGGTACAATATCACATCCGGTATATTCTACATCTAAATTAGTCTGGCTCAACCAATTGAAATCTCCACACGGTACGTCTAATAAAGATTTGATATTCATATCTTTTATGAGAATCGGAATTTCTTTTCTTATTGTTTCCGTTTGATCTAAAATAGATCCTACTCCTGAAACAGATTCCTCACTACCCCAGAGATTTTTATTAACTATGTTTGAAAAGCGGAAATTTAATGACTTAAAAAAATGAAGAAAACTAAAATTTGGTATAGCTTCAATAAATTGTACTAATTTGGGGAAATATTCATTTAAAATACTAATAGTTTTATTTTTAACCTTCATTTTTCTTGACTTTTTAAGTTCTGAGAAAATGTTTAATTATTTTTATCTTAATTGAAACTTAATTATTTTCTATTGAGAATTTTTTTATAGAGGAGAAAGTGTTTTTCAGCAGTTGTTCTCCAAGAATAGTGTTTTCTCACTCTCTCTAAGCCTTTTTTCCCCATATAATCTAATTTATCTTTATCTTTAAGTAATTCAGCAACTTTTTTACTTAATTCATCTAGATCCTGAAAATTTGATGTATATCCAGTTTCTCCATCTATTATTATCTCACTTGGACCAAAAATATCTGATCCTATTACAGTTTTTCCGCAGGCCATTGCCTCACACAGCACTAAACCAAAAATCTCTTGTCTTGAGGGATATATGACCAAATCTGCTAAAGAGTAATATTTAAATAAATTTTTCTTAGGAATATATCCTAAAAATATTACATTTTTAGATAAATTATATTTTTTAATTAGGGTTTGTGCAACGTGGAGATAGCCTGCATCTCCTCCGATAACGACCAATTTGATATTTTTATTCTTCCTTTGAATTAAATGTAACATTTTAATTAATTTATCTACACCTTTACCTTTTGCAATACGGCCTACATATAGAAGAACATCAGAGTTTTCTAATCCTAGTTCTTTTTTCAAATTTCCAGAATCTACTGGTCTAAATATATCTAAGTTAACGCCATGTGGGATATAATGAATATGATCTTCATCAACACTACCATATTTTTTTATTAGAGGTATTTCCATTTTGGTTACTGCAATGTAATGTATATTCAAAAGTTTCTTCTTTAAATAACCAAAAGTTTTATCTGAAATCATTTTTGGTACTTTATCACTATAATCCCAGTTGATACTAATCCCTCCATGAGGAGAAATTACCATTGGTCTTTTTTTTATTAATGAAAAAATTGAACTAATATCTTCCTGATAACTCCTTAATGCATGAGAATGAATAAGATCAATATCATTTTCATGCTTAATAAGAAAAGGGAGTAGACCAAAAGATATTCTATATTCTCTAAATTTAAAAAATGAATCTAATCGATATATTTTATAATATTTAGTTTTATATTCATAGAATTCTGTACGTTTTTTACCATATTTTTCTATTGCTGATGTTGTGAAAATTGTTGTTGAAACACCCCTTTTTTCTAAATAAGGAATTATTTCAGATATAACGTTATAAGGACCACCTAATTCTCCCGTAAAAAAAGGAGTTAACATCGCAATATTAATCAATAAATCTACGCCTCTCTTATTATTTTTAATCTGGTTTTTCCCCCCAAAATATAACTATCCAAGCGAAGTATTTCCAAAATCTATTAGTTTTTAAAAATGGTTTTGAAAGAAAGTTTATAAGCTTTGCTAATGGGATGTAAAGACTCACATGGCTGAAAGTAGCCGCTCTAGTTTCCAAATTAATAAAGCCTGATTCTTCCAAAGAATGGATCAATAATTTTGGGTTAAATGGTGTTTCATCTTCTACTTCACCATATATGTTTTTTGTAATTTTTTTAAGTGGCCGTGTTATCGCATTTAAAGGATAAAAAACTGAGGGTTCCAAAATTAATAGCATTCCCCCTGGCTTTAGAATTCTATAAAATTCTTTTAAAAATGGTGTAAATCCGATAGAAACAATATGATGAAAGAAAAGAGGACTTGCAATGAAATCAAAAGTATTATTTGGGTATCCTGATTTCAGTATATCAGCTTCTTTAACTTTCATCGATGATGGACATTCTTTGAGAGGAATCTGAGATAAATCAATTCCATGGATTTCTTCTGAAAAACAGTTTAAGTATTTATAATCATCCCCAGTACCACATGGGGCAATTAACATTTTATTTATTTTTTTACTTTTAAGATGATCATATACAAATAATTTCATCTGATTTTTAGCAAAAGAATAGTTATATTCACTTCTTCCTGGCGAAATAAATATTTTTGAAGTTAAAATTGTCCTTAAAAGACTCTGCTTTTTTTCGATACGTTGTTGTTCATACCACTGCTTTTCTCGCTTTTTTTTCTCCTCGTAATTAATTGCATTCATTTCAAATTAGTTTTACTTCATTTTTGTTTTTTATTTTTTATAGTTTTAATTATCCCATTTTTAAAATCCTTTATAATATTCTCCCAATTAAACTTGGTTTTGACTAAATTAAATCCTTTTATTCCTCTTTTTCTTAAATCTTCTTTAAATGGAATTAATTCTTCAATTTTTTCTATTAACTCTTTTTGATTTTTAGTGAAAATCACTCCACAGTCCGTTCCCAATTCATAAATTACTCCAGGAAGTCCATTTGATAAAACGGGTTTTTTCATTGCCATATACTCAATTATTTTTATAGGAGTTATTTCTTTTGTAATATCATTAATTGCAAAACTAAGAAGGCATAAATCAGCAAGCTCAATAAATTCAGTAATTTCTGAATACGGGACTCTTCCTGTGAGAATTACCCAATCAGCCTTTAATTTTTTAATATGAGTCTGTAATGAATTATAAATTCCTCCATCTCCTAAAATTAAAAATTTAAGTTTGAGATTATTTTTATAGATTCTTGAATTGTAATAATCAATTATTTCTTTTAAGCCTGCAAATTCATATAAATACCCCATAAAAAAAATTACAAAATCGGTATCATTAATAGAATACTTTTTTTTCAATTGGTAATATTTTTTCTCATTAACAATAGTATTATTTAAGGAAATTCCATCTGGAGATATTTCAATTTTTTTAGGAGAAATTCCTTCATTAATTAAGTATCTATTTTGAAATTTTGTATGTACAAAAACTTTATCTGAAAATTTTAAATTAAAACGAGTAATAATTCTTGCTAATTTCTTAATATAGGATATTGGTACAATTTCGTGTAAAATATCTATATAAAAAAAGATGAATGGGATCCTAAATAATTTAGCTAAAACTAACCCGATCAATCCATTTGTTATTGAAAATCCAATAATTATATCTGGTCTGTTTTCTCTAAAAATTTTAAGAATTCCAAATAAGTTTGTAATTAGAGATGAAATTCTTCTAAAATATGGAATTTGTAGATGAGCTGTACGAATTATTTTAATATTAGAATCTCCAAATACTCGATGAATATCTTTAAAAATTTGCTTCTTAACAATAAGTGATTTAAATTTTTGAATTTTGTCAATATCATAATCAAAAACTGTAATTTTTATTGATTTATTTCTTGAAAGATTTTCGAATATGTGATGTTGAGTATGAGGTCCTCGAGTAAGCCAATCAGTTTCTTGGAGAACAAGAATATTCATCAGATAACTCTTTAATTTGTTATTTCATTTGTTTGAATTAATTTTTATTATTAGGTGTATTTAATTTATTAAAAATTTATTTAAAATTAAAGTCTGAGATTTGATTTAGATTAGAAAGCTCTTAGTATAAATAAAAAATAAGAATGAGTGAGATATGCCAGAAAAAATTTTAATTTTAGGTGGACTTGGATATATTGGAAGTGTATTATATGATATTATAAAACAAGAAGATTGGGAAGTTGATATTCTAGATAATCATCTTTATAAAGATCTCCATCCTCCAAATCCTTTCATTGACGCGGATATTAGAAATAAGGATCAACTTGAAAAAATTGTCAAAAATTATGATGTAATTGTAAATTTAGCTGCTATTGTGGGGGATCCTGCTTGTTTAATCGACACCAATTTAGCTATTGATATTAATTGTATAGGTGCTAGGAATATTGCTGAAATCTGTAAGAAATTTAAGAAATTTATTGTTCATATTAGTACTTGTAGTATTTATGGGAGTGAACCTAACACACTTGTTAAAGAAGAAGACGAGGGTTTTCCAATTGACTTTTATGGTCAAACGAAATACACTCAAGAACGATTAATAAGAGAGATATGTGATGATAATCA
>JBHLPN010000146.1:0-7726 GCA_048939445.1 Promethearchaeota archaeon
ACAATTTTCTGGATATGGTTAGGAAAATTAGGATTAATGCTTATTTTTGCGTATAATTTATTTAATATATGTATTTTCTTAGGAGCAGAAAATTGGATATTAAGTATAATTACTCTTTATTTTACTGTAATTATTGTTTATACTATGTTAAGAGTGAATTTCGTAGAATTATTTAAAAAACTAAAAAAAAAAATGAAGTAAAATTAATTATCGTTTACCTTAATTTCTGTACCTGGAAGAGATACACTCCCTGTAGATATACCTTCTGCCTTTTTATAATAATCTAGTGTTCTTTTTTCAACGTTTTTAATATAATCTAAAATTTTTGTTTCAATTTTTTTATCTATCTCAAGAGGAGTAAATGACTGGAGAATTTTTTCTACTTTTTCACCTGCTCTTTTTACAATATCTGTCGATCCTTTTTTACGCCATGTAGAACGTCGATTTCTATCGATTAAAGAAGGAATATATAGTTCCTCTCTCATGAACTTTCGAGTGTGAGCTTCACCTAAGTAATTTACACCTTTTTTTGGACTTAACACAACTTTTTCAATGACATCTAACCCTATTTTATCTATATTGACATCTATTCCTTTAAGCAAACGTTTTACAATATCTACTAACTCATCATCAATTACAAGGAGTTCTAAAGCTTCTACCAATGTTTCCTCGTATGTTCCTGCACATGTGATATAATTTATACCTGCTTGAGCTGCTACTAACAACGTTTGCAATCGTTCAAAACCACATTGAACATCAAGTAATTTAGAATCAGTAATACCACCAGGTCCTCTCGAGGGGATGTTATAAAATCGAGCCATTTGTGCGATAGCTGTAGTTATGAGTCCTGTTTCTATTGAACCTAATGCTGCATTTCCAGATTTCATATCTGTTATGGTAGATACTGTACCGAAAAATACGGGGGCCCCAGAGTTAAAAATTTGTGCGAGAATTATTCCTCCAATGATTTCTGCATTTATTTGTGTTAAAAGACCAGCTAAAGTAACGGGTGCGGTTGATCCAGCAAGAGCTTCTGGAGCTATTATCGTGGGTTGTTTGTATTTTGCAAAAATTTCAAGACCATTTGTCATTAGCTGAGGTAAATGCAAAGGGCTCGTAGGGTTCATAAATCCCACAAATCGAGCATTATTAATGAGTTCTTTTTCACTTCCTACTATGATTGATGCCATATTCATCATATCTTGACTTGCTACTCTCCCCAAGCATCCGAGACCATAAGGTTTTCGAGTATTATGCACCCATTGATAGATACAATGAGCATGGAGTGAAAGATAATTAACATCATTAGGCCAGACATCAATATGTGAACAATTTATATTTTTTAAGGAATCAACAATCCTAATCTGTTTTATCGTGTCTGCTAAGACAGTCTTACGAATACCACTTTCTTTACTTGGATCGTAAATCTTCACTGGCGTTCCAATAGTGGCAAATTGAGTAGATGTTGTATTCACCTCAAAGTTGAATTTTCCATCTGGTCCATATAATTTAAAAGCATCTGGAACTTCTTTTAATTTTTCTTTAATTAAAGCCTCTGAAAGTTTCACAAATGGATTATTATTATCAACCTCTACCCCATGTTCTTCTAAGATATTTCTAGCAGAAGGAGAATCTATCTTAATTCCTACCTTTGAGAGAAGTTTTATAGTTGCTGAATGAATAGTTTGTATTTCATCTTTGGAAAGAACTTCAATCCTCTTCATTTTCATTTCTTTTCCCTCCCTTAATTATTAACTCCAAGTAATTTTTTTACCAGCACAACCGCTTCTATGGCATCGTCAGCCCACCCATCAGCTCCGATTTCATCTGCCCATTCATTAGAAGTTGGTGAACCACCTAAAATGACTTTATATTTATCCCTTAAACCTCGTGTCTTAAGTTCATTTATGACCTCCCTCTGAAAGCCCATTGACATTGTTAGTAAAGAAGAAAGACCAATAATCTGAGCACCTACTTTTTCTGCTTTATCAATGAAATCTGAAGCTGGAACTTCCTCTCCTAAATTGAATACTTCAAATCCATTGGAAAAAAGAAAGCTACCCACAAGATCTTTTCCTATACTATGTACATCACCCTCAACAGTGCCTATGACTATCTTACCAAGAGTCTCTTTGGTACCACCAGATTTTCTAATCGCAGGGTCTAAAACATCATCAATTGTATTTTTAACTACATTGGCAGAGCCCACTAAATCTGGAAGAAAAATTTCTTCATTCTCAAACTGCTTACCTATGAATTGCATTACATTGCCTATAATTTTCAATAATTCTACAGGAGTAGCTTCATTATTTTTAAGAGCAGCACGACAAATCTCTTTTAGACTATCTTCATCCCATTCAATAATAGCCTCTTTTAAATGTTCTTGTAATGACATTTTCAATTCAATTATTTTAAATAATAGCTTTCAGTTCTATAATTGAAAATTTGTAAAAAAGTTTATTTAAGCATTTATTATTGAAAGATTATGTTGATAAAATAAAAATAAAATAAATGAAAAAGTGAAATTTATGTCAGAATTGAAAAAAACATTTCAAGAATTAAATAAGGATAATCGTATTAAATGGGATAAACTCCGGTTTGATACTCAATTAATACGTGCTGGCGAGGACCCTTATCCTGAAACATCGCATAGTTTAAGAACGCCTATTTATGCTACAAAATCATATACTTATTCTTCTTTAAGCGAATTGCTTAAAAATCATTATTATTACTCTCGAACGGAAAATCCAACACTTTTTGCTTTGGATGATAAACTAGCAACTTTACATGGAGGAGAAAGCGCAATTTCAGTTGCTTCTGGAATGGGAGCTGTTCATCTTGCTTGCTCAAGTGTGTTACAACAGCGGATCGAGCGCATTCGCTCCAATAAAATTAAAAAATTACTTCCACAATCTAAACCAGAAAATATACCGAATATAATTATCCATATCAATCAATATACAGGAATTTACCGCCTTCTTACTAAAATTTATCCCCAAATGGGGATTGAATTTAAAAGACTAAACCTCTGTGATATATCTGAAGTGAAAAAGGAGGTTAATGAAAATACTAAACTTATTTTTCTCGAATCACCTGCGAATCCTACAATAGATATTATAGATATTGAAGCTTGTGCAAATTTAATTCACGAAGTTGATGGTAAATGCATTGTAGATAATACTTTTGCTTCTCCAGCACTCCAACGTCCACTTGAATTAGGTGCTGATTTTGTTGTTGAGAGTCTTACAAAATACATTAATGGTCATGGAGACTGTTTGGGTGGAGCTATAATTGGTCCAAAAAATGAGATTCAAAATATTCGCTATTTCTGGCAAGAAACACAAGGTCAAGTACTTAGTCCATTTAATGCTTGGTTAATTTTACGTGGAATTAGAACTCTTAGTTTACGTATGACACGTCATTCATTGAATGCGATGAAGTTAGCAAATTTCTTAGAAAATCATCCTAAGGTGGATAAAGTAGTATATCCTGGTTTAAAATCTCACCCAGGTTATGAATTAGCAAAGAAGCAAATGAAAGAATTTGGTGGAATGATAGGTTTTGAATTAAAATCGGTAGAAGCAAGTAATAAATTCATGGAACTTTTAAAGTTAATTAAAGTCGGGGTTTCATTAGGAGATTTAACATCTCTTATAGATTATACTTCTGTTATGACAGGCATAGATCTTGCCTCATGGGAACGTAAATCTATGAATATTTCAAACACACATTTTAGATTTTCTGTAGGATTGGAGGATCCAAAAGATTTGATTGCTGATTTGGATCAAGCACTGAAGCAAATATAAATTTTTAAATTAAAATAAGTGACCTACTTTGATAAAATAGGTAATTTTAATGGCTCCATTAAAACGAGAAAAAAAAATGTTTTAAAATTAAGTAGATCTAACTGTTTCCCTTTTTTTTTTGTGAAGCTCCATTATTTTTAATTTAATTTCTTCAACCTTGCTTTTAGTGAAAGGATAAAAGTACAAGCAAATGAGAGTTAGAACAATGGCAATTATTGGGAATAATACCATAAGAAGTCGAATTCCTAATAAGATATCAAAATCAGGATTAGGAGTCCAAGTTTCCCAACCTGTAGAAACAAACACTAGTGAAACTGATAAAACAGAAACCACCATTGAAAGGCGCATAAAGAAATTAGTAACACCAAAAAAAGTCCCTTCACGCCGTACACCTGTTTTTAACTCATCTTCATCAATTACATCAGCAATAATTAAATAAATGAAGTAAAGCATTCCTCCAAAGCCGATACCTGCTGCCGAAATAGTAATTAGCGCTGTTATAAAATCAGAAACAAATAAAAGTGGTAAAATAGTAATTACAAAAACTACCATTGATATTGCATATGATTTTCTACTCCCCAATTTAACATCCAGATATTTCCAAAGAACTACTGATATAATCCCCACAATGAAAATTGAACCTAATAAAAGTGAAGTTTCAAGTGTACTTCCAACCATTAGCACATTTTCACCCCATAAAGGAATAACAGAGCCATAGAGTAAGAGTATGTATTCAAATAAGAAAAACATTATAGTATAAAGTATAAAACCCTTGTTGGCTAACGTGTACTTCATACCCTTTAGGAAGGAAAATTCATGCTTATGATCAAATTTGAATTCTTCTTTCTCAACGGCACCCCATTTTATAGATATTACTAATGAAAGTCCTACAATAATCGAAGTTACAATACCATTAACTGGATATCCACTCGGATCGGATAACGTTTCACCAATAAATAATCCTGGGATTAGAAATGCTAATATTAGTCCTATAATTGCTAGAATTTGTTTAATAGTATTAACTTCTGATCGTTCTTTTACGGAGGTATAGAGTTCAGGAAAAAGTGCATCAAATAAATTAACCATTGTATAGAACGTATCATAACAAATTAATATAACAAGAAGATATATGAAAGTTACAATTTGATTACCTACGGGTGGGAGCCATACAATGATTTCTATTATTAGTATAGGAATTGTGCCAAGCATTATAAATGGTTTTCTACGCCCAATACGTGTTCTTATTCTATCAGATAAATATCCTATTAATGGATCATTAATTGCATTCCATAATGTCCAGATGACAAAAGCTAACATTATCAATGTAATGTCTAATCCAATAGCAGCAAAATAAAAAGATAACACCCAGGTGTTAAAAGCACTGTTTATAAACCATACGGAAAAAGTCCCCATTCCGAAGCTCCATTTTTGACCTCGACTAAATCGTTGTTCTTCACTCATAAGAAAAAAACACCTTCGTCAAAATTTTATTCACGAATTTATTATTTTAGATAATTACTCTATCTAAGTTTTAATAAATGTTCTTTTTTTATGTTAAGACCAAGGAGTAGAAAATACAATATAATCTCTATAGATTACACCAGAAATATATAGTTGAGTTTATGAATATTTCTCAATAATGTAATTTTGTAATGACCAAGCATATTTTTCAAGATTAAGAATTAACAATTTTTGTTGTAGTTCCCGCAAATAAGGAACATCTAACTTTTTAAATAGTGATTTTAAATGATCTATAGTTTCAAATATACTTACAATAACTTTCCAATCGTTTGCCCATTCATAATCCTGATATTCTATTATTTCCATTTTTAAAATCATCTCTATTTCTGAGATTTTGAAAATATATTGTCTGAGGATAATTATACTAACTTAACTTTATAAATCTTTAGATAATATAGGATTTCTAAAAAGTTAAAAAAAAAAAGTTTTGAAAGTTGTAGTAAATTTCTATCTTGATACAATTACAACTGTTTCAGAGGCGTTTTGCATTATCCTTAATCTTTGTTTTGGATCTCCAGAATTTTTGATGACCCCAATGATAAGATCTAATATTAGAAAAGGCGAACTCTTAAATAGATTATTTACAGCATAATTCCCTGATGTTGCTAAGCCTAAAGTTTTCTCATCTACAGTTCTGATTTTTAATGCCATTTTCCCTACAGTCTGACCACTATTATGTGCTTCTAGACCCCAATGATATAAAAATCCGAGTAGCCAATCGAATGGAAATGAGATAGACCACCATCCACCAAATGGATCAAAAATATTGAATGGTATCCATGGAGCAAAGATTATAAATGAGAGAGTAGACCCGATTATTCCAATAATTATACTATCAATAATTAGTGCTATCAATCTAGCTATAAAACCAGCATATTCTACAGTTTCAGGACTAACCTTCGGTTTAGCTGGTGCTTCTGTTGAAATAGGAATAGTCCCGGTTTCAGGAACTTGTTTCTTTGTTTTTAATTCTGCACCACAGGAATGACAAAATGTTGCGTTTGGTTCTAATTCATTTCCACAATTCGGACAAAATTTTAACGACAATCGACTATGACACCTTTTTATATTAATAGAAATATTATGTTTTTGTTTTTTATTTAGTTTAAAATTATATTTAATAAATAATTTCTGGAGTCCGATTTTAAGGTGGTAATTTAGTTATAAGTACATTTGAAAATTTTTTTCAACAATATCTTTTGTCTCTTTGAACTCAGAAACATTAATTAATTTATTAAGATCTTGGATTTCAATTAATTCGTTTTTATATTTACTCCTAAATTCTTTAGCAAAATTATCCATCAATTTCTTTAAAATTGCATTTTTACGATTAGTTATTAATACAACAGCAAACCCTAGATTATCATAATTCACTATGATATCTGAATTTTCAGTTTGGAGCACTTCAATTTGATCTTTTGGATCAACAAATTCAGAGAGAATATGGTTGATTCCTATGAGAATATTTCCCCATATTGCTGAATCAATTTCATTATTTGTTGTTGTAAACTTATATGAATACAATAATATTCCAGATTTATGATAAATATTGATATAATATATTTTATTTGTTAATTCTAAAAACATCTCAGGTTTCTTTTTTAATATATAACAGATCGATATGATATTAATCCAAAGAGAAAAAATATGGATTTCTCTAAAAATAGAGATTGGAAAAATAATATATAGAATATATGATAAGATTGGAAAAACGAAGATAAAAGTGTTTATAATTAATCCTTTAACAGGTTCTTTGTTTCTCGCTTTCTTATAAATGATATATGCGAGTAAGAAAAAATAAAACACAAAAGAACATTGGTAAATCCCAATAATTGTACCCGTCATAATGTTAAATGAATAATTAATTATTGAAGGATCCATAAGTAAGAAAGGAGGAGAATTTAGAGAATTTACAAAAACTTGAACCGAATTGGGTGAAAAAAAGGAACCTATTAATAATCCAAAGAGAGTAATAAAATACAAAAATGGAAAAAATGGAACTCTTTCAAACTCTTTTAAAAACGTATAGATTAATGAAGAATTTAATAATCCGATAAAACCAAATATAAGAGAAAGTTTCCATAATAAGAGATTGATACTTTCAGAAAAAAAAACCAATACTGACAATAAATAAAGAGTTGAATACATAATAACCATATTAAAAATGGTTGAGAAAATTAAAATTGCAATAACTCTTAGACCAAATTTACCATGATGCTTGAAGATAAAGATCAGAGTATATATACTAACACATAAAGTGAAAACATATCCAATTATAATTGCTATCAAGAATACACTAATCATAAATTTAGTCCACAAATATTATTGCTTTATTTTTACCTATTATGTGATTTCTTTAAATAATCTTTTAATCCTAAGTAGATTATTGATTATAAAAG
>JBHLPN010000147.1:0-7725 GCA_048939445.1 Promethearchaeota archaeon
TTTAGAGCCGATATGCTGCCAATGTTACAGCTTTGGTTGTCCCGTATAGGAATATATGTAGAAGATGGACTTACATTCTGGTCTTACTTCCTTAAAATGTTACATGGTTTTACCCCAAATGGTTTTGATGATCTATCACTTTACTGGGTAGGATGGGGTCCTGATTATCTTTCCCCTATGAATCAGATCCAACCATTAATGCAAAATGCCTCGGAATCAAACTCCGCACAAGTCAATGATCCTTGGTTGGAAGACCAGTTTGTAAAATGGTCTATTACCACTGATTTAGCCACTAGAATTGAGATGATCCACAACATTTCAACATATATTGCTACAGTCCTATATTCTCACGTATGGTCATTTCATCCTAAAGTTTTGTCTATTCACGCTGCTGATTTATATGATTGCCCATACAATGCTCTTGGTAATTTCTGGGCATATCCTGTTAAGCGAAATGAAACATGGACACCTTTCTAAATAGTGAATTTAGAATACTAAAATATTTAAATTTCTTTTTTTTTTTAAAATAATGCTTCTCAAGGCTTAATTTAAGTTATTTCTATTTTCTGCTGGTAAAATAAAGATAATTTGAAAAATTTTTAAGTATTTATTCTTTATGTGCTTTTAATTTTACTGTTAAATCTCTGGCTCGTTTAGAATACCAGATCAATAATTCTCCAGCATCTTCAGGTTTAAAATATTCGCCCCCACATAAAGCAGCGGCACGTGCCATCAATGCATCATCTGGATTACCTAAACCAACAATATACGCTACAACATTTGCATTGTCAGCCAATTTCTTAATTTCGTTAAAAAAAGCATCACCATCAGTAGGGACTCCATCAGTTAAAATTACTATCATAGTAGGCTGATCAGGATTCATTTTTTGAAATTCATTTAAAACTTGATGAGCTTGTACCATTGCAGAACCCATATTTGTAGCTTGCCCATAGGCATTCCCTATTCTATCAACGATCATTCTAGCAGCATCTTCAAGTACTCCCTTTTTACCGCTTGCAGAATCCATATAGAAACCACCGCCAAATGGTAGGATCTGAGACTCATCCGCAAAGCGAATAACTGAAACCTTTTCTCCAAAACCTCTTCCCACTTTTTCACTAAGGAAAAGTACTGCTGCGAATGCAGCTGAGATTCTACGTGGTATATTAATACCATCTTTAAAATGTTTAAGAAATTCTTGGATTTCTCGAGATTCCATGGCCGCTTTTATCCCCTCAATAGCAGGAGCAATGTTTGTTACAAATACATCACGTGCCATCATACTTCTGCTAATATCAATTATTAAAATAGCATTAAATGGAACTAAACCTACTGGACTTAAAGATAATGTAGTATTTGGGCTAACTCTAGCAAATATATCACCAGTTAAATCAGGAACTGTATCTAGAACTGAACAAGCAATGTTTACTGCAGACCATCGAAGTTTAATACCCTTGAATATGATATAATTTGAAATCCAGCCTTTCATTGAATCTACATTTTCTCGAGCGGTACTTATTATTTCCCACATATTTTCTCCAGAGATGGGAGTAATTCCTAGAGAAATACTTTGCAAAGGAATAATTGTTCTTTGGTTCTTGGACACTTTTACTTCAAAACTACCGATACCTGACGCTTCTAAAATCTCACTATCAATAAAAATTACATTATCAGGAGTAGTTTCAGAAATCTCTATTTTTCCAGCCCCCATAGCTCCTGTAAGTTCATCTTCAAAAGCAATTATATCCTCTGATTGAAGTGATAGTGTATACTGTGTTCTAGGGCTGACTAATGCAAAACCCATTAAATTTGGCTGTGATTGGACTTCTAGTGTTAATTCCGAAGCTTTCTGTATTGGAGGCTCAGTTGAATAAATAACAATTTGTTGTGAGTGAATATTTGTATCTTCATAAGTATCCATACTCATTTTAATATCATTCATTCCAATATTTGCTTGATCTATTCTTGCCGAGCCCATAGATCTCGTTAACGGATCCTCCCATGCTATTAACATACCTTGTCCAAGTCCTAGTTGTTGAATGATACTCGGATTTAGTTGTACTCGTCCTCCTTCAATACTATCATCAATACTAGGTGTAAGGATTATTCCTCCTAACTGGCCTTGCAAAATCTTTGCATCAATTTTATTTGGATATGGTTCTACAGGAGCAGCTGGTTCAGTACCATATTGGGTAATCCCTGGTTGTGGTACTTCCATAGGAGGAGGAGGTCGAGATGGTAAGGGCGATAATGAAGGTTGAGGTATAGGAGTAGGTTGAGGAGTAGGTTCTGGAGGAGGAACAGGTAATGGTGATAAAGAAGGCTGAGTTAAAGGAGGTGATTCTGGAGTAGGTTGTGTTGGTGGAACTTTTGGAATTTTTAGTGTGGGAGTGAGGGTTGTTGCTGCACTTATAGGGCGAACTGTTAGTTCAACTCCAGAGAATTGTAAATCCTCTAGTACATTTTTTGAGAATTGACCAGCAAAATCTAAAACTTTGTCAGAAATTTCAACAATCACATTTCTCTTCAAATTATTATCAATATTTGTAACTTCTATTGAATCTCCGTTCTTTACTCCTAATTTATTTGCATTTGATTGACAAATAATTACTTTATCTGTTATTTCATTATTCGCATCGACAAAAAGTTTGATTTCTGTCATAATTATGATTTATTATTTTCTAAAGTTTTTTAATATTATATAAGTGTTTAAGCTTAAAATTTCTATCAACAATTATTTATTTTTCTTATAAATAACAACCAAATCTCGTTATAAGTTATGTTGAAGTTATTTCAGCGGATAACGTTTATTAATTTCTCCAGCATAATATCTGAAAACTTTTACTACTTTACCTAAATCTGCAGTTTGCCTTGATGCTCCCATTAGAAAAAAACGGCCAGCAGCACTAAGGATTATAAATCCATTATCTCCTCTTAATACAACCTCAAGCATATTTGTAAATCCTAAAGTTGCAACAGCATCGGTTCCTGACTGAACAACTACAGCACTCAAGCTAGAGAAAAGGTCAGGATCTAAATTATATCCAGGAATTGCGCTAAAGGCTAGTCTTAATCCTTCTCGAGTAATAAGAGCAAGTGCCTCGAGTTCACTGTACTCTGTTATACTGCCCAAAAAATTACTGAGCGCATGTGCTTCTTCAGGTGTTAAATCACTCATAAAATAATAAAAAATTGTGATTCAATTAATATTAATTAAAAAATTTAACCTTAAAAATTTATATTACTAAGTCGTAAAATCAAACTTCTTAAGTTGAAGATCCAATGAAAGTTGAGATTAATAAGAATAAGGGAGATTAATTATTTTTAATTTCCTTCTAACTGCTCCTTAATTTGTTCTTTTAGGAGTTCTCTTCTACTTTTACCTTCTATTGGTTTAGTTTTCGCGTTAGTGCGTTTTAGAAATTCAATAGCGATGATTTTGCCATTTTCAGATAAAATTCGTGGTGAGTAGTCTTCAGCAAAAAAAATTCCTTCTGGAATCGATCCAACTTTTGAGATTTCTTTAGTAACTTGCTTTTCGCCTAGGAATTGCTGCACTTTTTCAACAATTGAATATGCATGATTACCAATTATGATTAATTCTCGTTCAAAACCTGAGGGCATTTGAATTTCTTCTAGTTTTTGCATGACTTGTTGGAAATCTACTTGAGTTTGGTCTTGAATAAAATCGGGTATAGAACCATCACCCCTATATAAAGGACCTGTATTTATACCAGCACGATCTTTACTTCCTGCTATATTCATACCCTCAGCAGGCCTAGGAGCTCCAAAAATATTTTTTTCTCTTAATGGATGCACATTTGGTGGTGTAATAGCTTCTGCTTTTATTTCTTTTGCAATTCCTGCTTCAGTTTGTCCTCCAATTAACTTAATAAAATCAGATTCTTCCTCTCCTTCATCAACAGGGACAACAGCATAATGCATTCCAACTTGACCGCGGATCTCTTGAGATCTTTTAGCTCCTATGAATTTTGACCTAACACTACTCTTTAATCCTTTCCATAAAAACACTTTTCTTGACTCATCTGCAACAAGAACATAACATTCATCCGTTTTTAATACATCTTTAATTGGGCCTTCAGTAGTTATCTCAGTGGTAGTCCCATCCGGATTAATAAGAAATAATTGTGGTATTTTTATCAATCTCCTTTACTTTTTGTTGAAATTCAGTATTATATAAATTCTACAACCTCAACTTAAGTTTTCATAATAATTAAGTTAATAATATAATAATATTAGAAATTAATAAATCTTTATCTTGCAACTTATTCACGTTCTGACATCTCTTAATACACTTAGTTTTTTGCAAACTCTTAAATATTAAGAACACTTTGAATCGCCTTATTAATATTTTTAGTCATATCCAGTGATGTGAAGCGATCTCCAATACTAGCTTTTAAATATTCCCCTATTATCCCATTAAGAAAAACTGCGGAGCATGCTGATTCGAAAGGTTCATTTTTAGTTGAAATAAAGGAGACACACAGACCAGCTAACACATCACCAGTTCCTCCAATACTCATTTCAGGGCAACCTGTTTTATTAATTTTCACTTGCTTTCCATTTGAAATATAATCAAGAGGGCCCTTAACAAGTAAAGTTAAACTTAAATCTTTAGCCAAATCACATATTATTTTACTACGATCGACCAAATTATTAAATGGAGGTAAATCTACATCCGTCATTATTTTTAACTCACCTTCGTGAGGTGTTAAAATAGCTGGTAATCCCTTAATCAAATCAAGATGATCTTTTACTAGTTTTAAAGCATCTGCATCAAGAACAAATGGTTTTTTATGTTCCTTTAATTTTTTCAATAATTCCACTAATAAATTCTCAGTTTCTTTTTCTATTCCCATACCTGGACCAATTAATATTGCATCCGCCCATTTTATTAATTCAGTTATTTCTTCTAAAGCTTCGATATTTAACCAATTTCCCTTTTTAGATCTTACAATCATATTGGGAGAAAAACTTCTCAGAACATCTGCTATTACTTCAGGCACATATGTTATCACTAAATCTATACCAAAATTAATTCCAGTCAATGAAGCATATGCTGGAGCTCCAGAGTAATTCTTAGAACCTCCTATTATCAAAATCTTTCCAAATTCCCCCTTATGTACATCTACTTTTCTTTTTTTTAAGGTAGATATTAAATCTCCTTTACCCACAAAAATACTTGCTTCTGTAGGAATGCCAATAGATTTTTCTAATATTTCTTTCAGATATTCACTGCTAGTGGACATTCCATTTTTCTTTCTATGGAATGTAATTACTAGATCTGCTTTCACTGCTTTGTCATAAACTTTCCCAGTATTAGGATCTAATCCTGAAGGAACATCAATAGAAACGATTGTTAACCTTTTTGGATCATTCTCTTTGAGACTATTTATTATGTTTATTGTAGAAGCTATAGGTTCACGGATTTTACCTTCTATTCCAGTTCCTAGCAATCCATCGACAATAACATGATATTCTTTCTCGTTTTTGATGACATCTCCTATTCTATTTAATTCTGTGGAATCTTTAATAATTTCAACATCAACAGAATAATTAAGGTTATTGAAAATTATATTCCAATTTAAGAGAGCTTCTTTAGTTCTAATTTTATTTGGTGTCCCTATCAAAATCACTAAAGATTTAACTCCATAAGAAGATAGATGCCTAGCAACTACAAATCCATCACCACCATTATTTCCTGTTCCACAGAAAATTGCTGCTTTAGAACTAGTTCTTAAATAACCACGATTCATTATTTCTGTTGCGAGAGAATAACCCGCACATTCCATCAAATGGCTCTTAGGGATTCCTAACCATTCGCTATTATTATCCAAAATCGCCATTTCTTCAGATGTAATCTTTTTTGAATTAAATCCTTTCATAACAAGTTTATTTAAGATTAAGATATAAAAAACCTTTTAGTTTCAAACTAATTTTTAATTGAAAAAATATTTCATTATTGGAATCTTACTGAAGCTAATAATTTAAAAAAAAAGGAAATTTCGGAAGATGAAAGAAAATCTAAAAATATATCAAGAATATGGTAAAAAGTTTGAGGAACTTCTAAGACCATCAACATTTCCAATTGCTATCAAACTTATAAAAGATGAATCAGAGATACCTCCTAACCACAAAAGGCCTAAATCTGATTTAAAGGTTCAAACTTTTTTGTGTCAAACCTTTAAGATAGTTCGTAATTATGGATGGACTATGGCAGTAACAGAAGAGGATTGTGTTTGTAGGTTAGCAAGGGGATTATATGGATGGGATCCAATGACAGAAGAAGCAATTAATTTTGCTAATCAATTCAGTATAGGGCTCTATTCAAAAGATCTTGAAACTGCAGAACAATTTCAAGAGCATCTATATATACTTAAAGAAAATTATATAGGGCTTGTCATTTCGCCTTTAACAAGAACCAAAGTTGAACCTGATGTAGTTCAAATTTATTGCAATCCTGCGCAAGCGACAAGATTAATCCAAGCTTATCTTTATATTAATGGAGGAATTCTTAACTTTACATCTGCAGGAAGAGCAGGTTCTTGCCATGAAGGTATGATCAAAACTATTCAAACTAATGAACCCCAGTTAGTTATTTTAGGAAATGGTGACAGAATATGGGGAGGTGCTGAAGATTCTGAAGTTATGTTCTCTATTCCAAGAAGTAAATTAGAATCTATAATAGAAGGACTAGAAGCAACCCATAAAGCAGGTTTGAGATATCCTATTCCAAAATATATGAATTATAAACCAGGATTCCAAACATCATTTGCCCAAAAAGCTAAAGCTAGAGCTGGGGGTACAATAGTTAAAGATTAATTAAGTAGGGAGAAAATAAGAGATGCAAGAACAGTTTTTTATCAAACTGAAATGGCCCTATCCTGTGAAATGGAATTTAGAGAAAGAAGCAAGTGCTGATATATTAGTTTTAGGAGGAGGAATAGCAGGCTGCTGGGCAGCAATAGCAGCAGCAAAAAAAGGAGTAAAAGTAATACTAGTTGAAAAAGGAGCAACAATCAGGAGTGGTGCAGGTGGATCGGGTTGCGATCATTGGGAATCAGCAGCAACCAATCCCTGCTCGCGTGTTACCCCTGAAGAATTGACTCTAGCAATGATAAAAGATCATAATGGGTATAATAACGGAATTTCACATTATATTGAGTGTAGAGAAGGTTATGATAGGCTTTTAGACCTAGAAAAAATGGGAGGAAAAATCAGAGATCTCGAAGATGAGTTTAAAAACGCTGAGTTTAGAGATGAAAAAACCAAATTTTTATTTGCTTACGACTATAAAAATAAATTTACTTTACGTGTATGGGGAACAACTTTTAAACCCGCTCTTTATAAAGAATGTAAACGCTTAGGTGTAGAAATTTATGATAGAACAATGGCGACAAGTCTACTAACGGAAGGTGGTAGACAAGGAGCTAGAGTTGTTGGAGCAACAGGCATAAATGGGCGAACAGGCGAGTTTTTTACTTTCAAAGCTAAAGCCACGATCGTTTGTATGGCTCGTCCGACTCGAATTTGGCTTTTTTCACCTGGGTTACCTGGAATTTCAGAATTCCGACCACCTCAATGTATGGGAGATGGCCATGCAATGGGTTGGAAAGCTGGTGTTGAGTTTACTATGATGGAGAGGTCTATTAGAGGACAATGGTCAGGTGAACGTAGTTATCCACCTTATGGGACTGGTAATAC
>JBHLPN010000148.1:0-7721 GCA_048939445.1 Promethearchaeota archaeon
TGAAAATCTAACAATCGGAGTTTATAGCATTCTTGTTACAATAGGTAAAGAAAATTATCAAACTAAGAATGCTTGGATTACTCTAACTGTCAAGAAAAGGATATTTGACGCTCTTCTTAATGATGGAAATAACCAGTTACAAGTTAAAAAGGAACAAACTGCTATTGTGAGATTAGAGTTAACTGATACTACTAAAGCTGATATTCCCTTACAAAATGCATCTGTAATATTGACTATTATGGGAGATAAATTTGAATTTGAAGAAGATGAGCCTGGTATCTATATATTGAATCTTCCTACAGAAAATATAAATACTTTTTTCGGTCCAATAACGTTTACAGGAATCATCAATATTACTAAAGAAAATTACATATCAGAAGAATTAAGTATTACTCTGGTCATCGGAATGCAGGAGATATTTCCTGGTATGCCACTTTTTTATTTCTTATTGATTGTTTCTGGCACACTTGGAATAGTGGTTAGTATTGTAGCATATAGAGCAATTAAACACGCAAAAATTCCTACATTTGTGAAAAAAGTAAGAGAGATGAAAAAGACTATTGCTGGAGATAAAATTATTTCAGATGACATCTTATATCGAGATAAAGAAGTATTCATAGGAGAAATTGTAAAAAATAGATGGGACAAACTTGGATTATCATTAGAAGAAATTTTTGGGATTACCATTGAGAAAGATAGGAAAGAACATAAAATCAAAAGAAAGATTTCTGGAACAATTAGAACTCATGACAAAAAACCTCTTGGATTATTATTCATGAAATGGGATGAAAAAATTGGTACTGAAATTTTGGTTAAATACCCTGAAGATATCAATATTACACCAAAAAGCTTAATGCAAGTATATAGCACACATGAATATAGTGGTGAGAAAGGGGTTATCACATTAATTACAGAATCACTAAATATTTTATCTTATTACACAGGGCCTGATAAAGGGTATTATCTTATGCTACTTTTGAATTTAGATGACGATCCTGACTTTTATGAAGCTGGAATGGCCGATATCGCACGAATTATTTTAGAAAACATAGAAGATGAGTCTTATTTACGACTCATACCCTCATTATTTCAGCGTTTATCAGTATATCCATCACTTAGTGAAGAAGAAATTCTTATTTACCATTATCAAAATGGTGTTAAACGTACAATTATTAACATCTTAAGAGATGATGGGATAATAAGTAAATCTGAAATAATGATTTGGCTCAAAGATAAATATACTGAAAGCTTTTTTGATATTGAATCTATTTTGACGGATCTAATAAAAATGGAAATTATTAAAGTTGGGTCTATTAAAGGTTTGCCTTCTGAACTCATCTTTTTTACGAATGATCTTTTTACACTTCGAGTCCCTCCTACCATTTTATTAGATGATCCATTAAACCGTGGTTTGCCTTCTCAGTTTGTAAAAGAATATCAAGAAGCAGTCAAAGAATTTTTCCAGGATTACAAGCCATCAGAAGAAGATAATATTAAAATTACAAATCTGTTAATCAATCCACAAGTTTATGAGACTTTAAGACTGTTAAGGACTGCGATTGTTACCAGGCAAGATCTTGAAAAGCTTAGAAAGAAGGGAGTCTATGATATTAATCGTGTATTGAAATTACTTTGGGACAATAAGATGATTAAAGTATTCAATGATAAAATGAATAATGAATATTATGCGTTACTTACCGATATCTATGTTGATTTGATCTTTCCAAAATATGTTTTAAGCGCTGTTAAAACTGCTTATGACCAAAAATCAAGAGTTAAGAAAGTTCTTTTTGAATATCTCCAAATTCTTGAGGATGCATATTTTGAATTAAAAAAATTGGAATAACTATAAAGAGAATTAGAAATTATAACTTTTTTTTATTTTTATTTTTTAAAATATCCAAACTCGAGCAGAGTATTCATCAAATAACTTCCTATAAAGGTTTTTTTATTTGAGTCATTATTTCGGATTTTATTTATTTACATTCTTCGGGTTGCTGGAGATTAATCTTTATAAAACCTGCTTCCTGAAGATTCCTTTGTTCTGATTTAATAGATCGATTTACTGAATGTAAGTGTTTCATGGCATTCTTTTTTCCTTCTTTGATATTTTCAATTAATTCCTCCTTGCTATACCCCCCAGAGATAATAAAAGCTGTTTGAAAAGTGTGTTCAGGTTCTAAGGTCATAAATTCAATTTGCATAGCAGATAGTATTTCCCCTTTTCCTTTATATATAGTATTTGAAAGGTTCATAGTCTCTTTATCGATTTTGAAATCTTTTGTCAGACATGATTCGTAGTTCGTCGATTTAGAAAGAGAAGAAAGTCCACCATATAAACCAGTATCATCATATTGATAAATTATATCATTTTCTTCATCATAACCGGAAATATCATTGTCATACCCCGCAATTCCATTTATATCAAAATCAAAAACAAAATATATTGAAAAATCTTTCAAGGCAAAATCTGAAATGTTCTTTATAGTAAAATATAGATATATATAGGGTATGTGAGGTGGATTGAAGATGTCTTTGTACACTCGCACAAATTGCTTTTTTTCTAGTGGTATCGATTTCAATTTTTGTTCTTGAGACAATTTATTAAGATACTCTGTGACGTTAAAATCTAATGTAAGTCTACTTATAGTAGTTCCTGTACGAGTATTTACCATATTGTATATCGGTGTTGGCTCTATATTTTTTAAAATAACTGGAATTTTTCCTATTTTTTTTCCTTCTAGTGTAAAGCTAAACCAAGGACCAGTTAATTCTTGTTCACTAAGATATACAAGATATTTCCCCTTGTATTTCAGTTCTTTAATTGAAAACCCCATGAGATATCCTTGAGCGTTTCAGGTTGCAACTACATCATGCCATATTATCTTAAGTACTATTTTTTTAACCTCCTTTAGTTTATTTTTAAATCACATATTTATTTCAAAAATATTATCAATTATTTAAAAGAATTAGATTTCATAAAAAAGTTTGTAAAAGAAAGATTAAAGGTTTTCTACAACTCTATACGCAATATATAAGAAAGCATCATTAACATTCTCCCCTGTCAAAGCTGACGTAAGAATATAGTGAAATCCAAATTGCTTAGCTACTTCCTTCATATCTTCTTCACTTATTACAATCTCATCTGATAGATCTGATTTGTTTCCAACTATTACAACAGGAATATCTCGCTTTACTGCTTTTTGAATATCTTTAAACCATTTTTCAACGCTGTTTAAATTGTTTGGGCGAGTTCTATCTACAACAATGAATGCAGCATTAGCACCATTATAGAATTTTGCTCTGTTTAAGGTAAATTGTTCTTGTCCTCCAATATCCCAAATTATAAAATTTAGTTTAGTTTTTTCACTTAAAAGTACTGTTTTCTTGCTAAGCTGTACTCCTATCGTTGATATGTAATCTCTTTCAAATCGATTTTCAACAAATCGTCTTATTAAAGATGTTTTACCCACTGTATAATCTCCAGTTAATATTAATTTATTTGAATATTCTCCTGCTGATGGAAGTTTTCCTCCGCGAGTTTCAGATAAGGCTTTTATTATTTCAGGAATTTTTGGTGAAACATATTGATTTCCTAGTAATATAAGTTCAACCTTAGATGCTATATGTTCAGAATATACTTTTAATTCAACATCAGTAGTAGATTGATCCGCTACTGTAGTTAATATCGAATTTGGACCCATTGAACTAAAAACAAACTTTTTATCTCCCGTTGATGTAATATTGAAAAAACTATCTGTTGTTCCAAACTCTGCTTTAATTCTATCTATATATGTATCAAGCATAGCAGAGAGAGCACCAATGATTGCATCCTCCTCTTCTTTTTCTTGCTTAGACTTTGAAGCAATGATGAATCCATTTCTATCGCATATAGCAACTCCTAGAATACCATCTACTTCATTGAAATAATTTTTTATAATCTCTTTTAGCAGATTAGTACTTGGAAGCGGTTCCATTGGTATTCAAACTTTTTTTTTAATTATTATATTCTTAGATAATATAAAAATGATATAAATATAGGTATTTGGATAATATTAAAGTCATATCTAAGTCCAGTTCTACATACCATTCTATTTTAAATTCATTTATCATCATTTTTCAATCATGATAGAGACTTCATCTACTGATCCAGATATTTTAAGATATGAGGAAAATATTGCTAAAATCTTAGATCGAGCAGTTAAACTCTTTAGAAGAACTAATCTTGAAGAGCTCGCAGATAAATGGGATAAGATTTTAAAAACTTACAATTCAAAAAAAGGGAATCATTAATATAGTTAAAATCTAACTGTTCAGAGTTTTCATGTAATTCATTATATATTTCCGATTATTTTCTGAAATCTGATATAAATCAAAAACTAAGAGATCAATTGATTCTTGGAGATGGTCCAATTCATCAGGATTTTTTAGTATGAGTTTAGCATTCTCTATTATTTTTTTTATATTCTCCTTTTCCTTATTAGAAATAGGAACCTTAATAGGAAAATCTTTTATTTTTTCAATCAAAATCCTTGGAAATAATTTTTTATATGTTCCAAATGATTTAATAAAGAAATATGAGAAAAGTAATGAATTAAAAAGCCCTAATAAATAAAAATTATTAAATTCAGATATAGGAGATTGATTGATCTTTAAATTGTAAAAAGATTGAGACGTTAATGATAAATTTTTGTCATATGTAGCACATATTTTGTTATTTTGGCTTAGCTGCCTTATAACTACGCGATCCTCGTAAAGACTAAACTCTTTATAATTTATTCCGACTTTAGAAGTGTCAATGTATTTATATTGAGTTTTCTGATAACGTTTTATAGAATAAAGAAATAATTGAAAATTTTCTTTTATCACATTTACTGGGATTGCTTCAAATATTATTTTTTCAATATTCTTTTCATTTAGTTCTGAGTTGCATATATTACATTTTAATCTCTTTTGAGGTATTGGTAAATATTTATTACATTTTTCGCAAAATATTATTTTTCCTGTTTTAGTTAGCTCAACCCCTCTACTTAATGCTAATCTAATATCATATTTTTTATATAAATCTTTCAATTTCGGAAAATTTGTGCTTAAATGCTCAAGAATAGCTATATCAGTCTCATTTAAATGGATTAAGAACTTATAGCTCCACTTTTTTATAATATTTTGCGGAATTATTATTTCATGCTGATTTGACAATTTTAATTTAATCTTGTTGGTTTTTCTTTTGGATAAATTATTTTCTTTTTCTAAAATTATGATTATATTTGATACAATAGGATCAGTGAATTTTGGTCCTGTGTGATAAATCTCTTTAATTTTTGTGTGGCTATATATATATTTCCTTATAATTGACCGATTTGATAAAGCTAAAAGTGAATCTGGAACTATATACCCAAGCATACCTCCATTTACTAAAACTCTTATTCCGAGTTCGATAAATAGCTGATAATAATCATATTGACCATCATTCGTTTCAAAATTATAGATTTCAATGAGTTGTCTTTGATCAGCAGGAATATCTCTTATAAATAAATAGGGAGGATTTCCTATTACAAAATCATACTTTTCTTTACCATCAATCGTTAATGCATTAAAATTCTTTATATTAAACAATGGTAATCGATAATCCGGTTCAGTAGATAAAATAAAATTCAACAAATCGAATAAGGTATAATACATATTGATCTGACATAAAATACAAGCAATAGGGTTAATGTCTATCCCAAAAATATTTTTTTTAACCGTAAAAATTATATTTTTAGCTTCTTCAACTGTTAAGTCAGAAGTTCTTTCTTTTTTATAAAGTTTAAGACATCTTTTAACTAAAATTCTAATTATCTGGATAATAAAGCTTCCAGAACCACAACTGATATCAACTATTTTTTTTATTTCAATATCTTTGAGGGCATTATAATCCACAGCATCTAAGATATATTTAACCACCGGTGTAGGAGTATAAAATTCACCAAATTTTTTTTTCTCTTTATGAATTCGCGTTCTTTCATATAATTTACTAAACAAATCTAAATTTAAAATATCTAAATCAGAAGAGATGCTATCTTTCATTTTCATTTCACCATTATTCAATGAGCTAAGACTTTCAATTATTTTATTTAGAAAGACTCCGTTAAAATGACCATTTAAATCAACTTTATAAAATTGCGCTAAATTTCTAATAACATTTTCCTTTTCCAGATAATCAATAAAATCTTGCATATAGAATTGAAACTTGAGAACTGTTTTTTAAAAATAAATCAAAAGAATATTTCTTTTTTTTTATTTGTATTTTAATAGTAGTAATTAAATATAGAGAAAAGGTTATAGAACTGAAGAAAATACAAGTTGAGAAATAAGATTCAAAAATATATCAAATTTAAATAATATTAAACTATATGTTTTTTGTCTGAGTAAAAGGAATTCAAAGATGAATTATGTTAATTGACATATTTCTTATCATAATTTCAATAATCATTTCTATAATCGGGATTACTTATGTACATTTAAATCGTGAGAATTTGGGGAATATATATAGCATTTCCTTAAATATTCTCTTATTTTTGTTTCTGGGAATTTTCTTTTTCATTTCTTTTTATTTATCCACAGAGATTCTTTTTCCAGAGAATATTGCATTGACTTTATGGGGAATTTCAATAATATTTTGGACCATTTCAACAGTTATGTTGAGTATAATTCAGAAATTTATTATAAAATTTGAAGAAAAAGTAATCTTCTCTACTATAATTTATTCCTTTATAATTGGAATAATAATAGGCCTAACTTATCAATCGGATTCATTTACAATTATATTAGTTAATGGTAGCTATAGCTTTATCTTTAAGAATTTGATGTTATTGTTTTTTCTCTTAAGTTATAATTTCATAATAATTATTGTATTATGCTATAATCTCATTAAATATTATCCTCGATTTCGTGATAAAAGATCTGTAGCAATGTTAAGTATACTTACTTTTCAATTTTCTCTTATTATTTCTTTATATTCAGTTTATATTATTATTCCCAATATTATTACAAGATATCTATATACTGCTATTTACTTAATGGGAGTTCTTTTTGCTTGCTATTACATAATCAAAAAGCCATTTCTACTAATAGAGCTTACTAATAGGATTTATGACTTTATCATTTTTCATCGAAGTGGAATTCTTTTATATTCCTATAATTTCGAAACTAATGAAGAAACTGATGACTCTCTCTTAAAAGGTTCCATATTAATAGGAATTAATCATATTCTTTCAAATTTCTTTGATAAAAAAGATCAATTAGGGCTTATCAAAATGCAAAATAGAGATATAATTCTGGAGTATGATACTAATCATGGCTATGCGTTATTGTTAACAACAGACCATAAGAATGCTTATATCGATAAAGCTGTTAACAATTTTATGAATAGGTTTACCTTACTAAATAAAGAAAAATTGAAAAGTTTGAACGGATTAATTGATGTTTCAGAATTTGGAAATGCGAAAGAAATAATTATGGAATTTTTCGAACCTTTTATAATAAATGTTAAATAGATTGGTAATATAGGTTTTTTTAAGAAAGAACTCTAATATAATTAACTTAATTAAATAATCTTTAGATTTTATCACAAATACAATAAAATTTTATTTATGAACGTGTCTTTTATAATCAATAATCTACTTAGGATTAAAAGATTATTTAAAGAAATCACATAATAGGTAAAAATAAAGCAATAA
>JBHLPN010000149.1:0-7709 GCA_048939445.1 Promethearchaeota archaeon
TGTAAAGGGCATAATAATCCCAATAATTATATAACAGATCCATGTGACAAAATATATATACCAGAAATATCTTTTGCACCAATCATTTATAAAAGATTTAAAAGTATTTAAAGAAAAAAAACAAGATAAAATTTAATTAAACTACTACTTTATATTCAGTATAATTTAGAGCGAAATATCTGAAATTCAATTTTATTATATTAAAGTTGATTTTAATGAGTAAAAAAGTAATTATTATTGGTGCAGGTATTTCTGGTCTAGCATCTGGTTGTTACCTCCAAATGAATGGATATCAAACAGAGATTTATGAGTTTCATGATAGACCTGGTGGTTTATGCACTGCTTGGAAAAGAAAAGAATATACATTTGATGGTTGTATTCATTGGTTAGTTGGCACAAGTCCTAGAATTAACTTTTATAACGTGTGGCAAGAACTAAATGCTTTAGATAATATTGAAATTATAAATCATGAAGAATTTTATTCTGTTTATGATGGAAAAGAAAAATTTACAATGTTTAATGATATAGAGAAATTACGTTTTGAAATGATGAGAATTGCTCCAGAAGATGAGAAAGCAATAAATTCATTCATTTCGGATATACAACGACTTAGTAAAATATCAATGCCCATTGATAAACCAATGGAACTTTATACATTTCGAGATATGCTAGGGATGATGTTCAAACAGGGTAAAAATCTTACAATTTTAAGAAAATTCATGAAACAAACTTGGGGAGATTATCTTAAGAAGTTTACAAACGATAAATTACGTAGATATGTCAGTCTTGGCTTTCCCTCAGAAAATTTTAGTCTGCAATTTCCCTTAATGTATATTGGATGGCAAAACGATAAAGTTGCTGGATATCCGATTGGTGGTTCTCTAAACTTCGCTCGTAATATTGAAAAAACATATCTAAAGCTTGGCGGTAATATCAAGTATAATTCTAGAGTAGTTGAGGTTCTAGTCGAAGATGATAAAGCTATTGGAATTAAATTAGAAAATGACGAAGAACATTATGCTGATATAATAATTTCTGCTGCAGATGGTTATAAAACGATTTATGAATTATTAAATGGCAAATATTCCACCCCAGAAATTGATGGATATTACAAAGAATTAGAAATTTTTGAACCATTATGTCAAGTTTCATTTGGCATTAATCATAAGTTCACTGAAGCTCCTCATGCTATCATTTACTTCCCAGAAGAAAAAATATCTATTGATCCAAAAACTTTAGTGGATTCATTGGAAATGTTGATTTTCAATTTCGATCCTACATTAGCCCCCGAAGGGAAAACTGTTGCTATATTAATATTTATTGCTAAAGATTTTGATTACTGGCAAAACCTTCGAACAAATGATAGAGCTAAATACGGAAAAGAAAAAAAACGTTTAGAAAATATCGCATTAGATATTCTAGAAAAGATTTTTCCTGGAACCAAAGACAAGGTAGAAGTGAGTGATGTAACTACGCCCGCAACTTATTACAGATATACCGACAATTGGCAAGGTAGTTATTTAGGATGGATTCCATCACCGAGTATAATCAACAAGATGAAACGGACGTTACCAGGATTAGAATCATTTTATATGGTAAGTCAATGGGTTAATCCTGGTGGAAGCGTACTTACTGCTGCTCTTGCAGGGAGATATGTAACTCAGATTATTTGCCATGAGGATAAAAGACCTTTCATTGTCAAGTAGTGATTTCATTCGTTTCCATTAAATTTGAAATTAATAGAAATGCAACGAACTATATTAGTTAATCATAATTATATATTATTCTAATTTGGCTCAAAATATTCTTCAAAAAGATTTTTCTATTCAGGGATAATAATTGAATGATCTTCTTTTATTCGGTCTAAAACAATCTCAGTTTTGACCTCTTCTACTCCAGGAAGGTTGCGGAGTGTTTCTATAAGCCCCATGGAGTCGGAATGATCTAAACATTTTGCCATAATGAATAAGGGATACTCACCGGTAACTACATAAGCATATTTTATTTTCTCCATTCCTTCAATCTGTGTTTTAACATCCTCTAAGGGTTTTGTAGCATTTACCCTCAATGATGCCATAACCATTTCACGATATCCTAACTGGCGACAGTCTATTAAGGCAACATATTTTTTAATTAATCAAGTCTTTAATCTATAAATTTGTTGAATATTTATTTGATAGTGTTAATCTATTCTTTAACTCTGATAATGAAAGGTCTGGTCGTTTATTTCTCATCATGTAATCAATAAAAAAATCCGCAAGTAGATAAGGCTGCTTATTATGTTCTAAATTCATGTCTGCTTCATACATAATCCTATTGACAAAAAATCTCTCAATATCAAGTCGAATTAATGATGAATTAAGAATTTTAAAGAAATCTAAAACCTCTTCCTCCTTAGAATTATCTTGCTGGATATAAATTAAAATCTTTATAATCTCTTTCTCAAGTAATATCTCTGCTCTATATGAGAAAGATATGTAGAGTTGAATAAGGAATAAAAATGTTGAGTATTTAATTAAAAATCCATTATTAGAAGGGAAGATAATATGTTCCTTGGTCGAATATACTGGATCTAGCAAAAAAAGTTCAAATTCCGTTGCGTTAAAATTGTCTATATAACTATTTGTTATCAATTTAAGGGTTTTATAAATTAATCGCTTGGATATTTTCCTACCGTTAAACCTTCTTTTAACCAAATCAAAAACTAAATATAATGTATTTCTTGATTCCTCATCATTAAAATATTTTTCTTTAGACAATAGTTCTCAATAATTTCTTAATTTTTTTTTACAATAGTTACTAAATAAAAATTATTTCTCGAATAATCATTCCCTAATCCTTGGGCTCTGGATCCAAGATTGCATTTTCGATTATTAAGATAGCATCATCATAATTGAAAAATTTAGTATTTAGTGATGATTTTAGCTTTTTCCCATTGATTTATTATTTTTTCTACTTTTGGTATCGTATTCTTTCTTTCCTTATACTCTAAATATTCCATAAAGCTTCTTAATTCTTCAATTTTTACTTGTGTTTTTTCGATAAATAAACAAATTTCATTTTTATTTTGTTCTGTATTATATAATAAAGATTTCAATTGCAGAATGCAATCCCGAATATATTTACTATAAAAAATTATAATATCTTCTTTAGGAAAAAAGTTTATAATATCAATAATAAATTTCACTGTTAGTTGAGATATTTTATCTGGATCATCATAACCTACTATTTTATAATCGATTGTATGATACGTTGAATCTGAACCTTTTAGGTAATCCAGTTGAAATAACTTGAAACCTAGATCATTTGTTAGCTGTTTCACAGGCTCATCTTCCTCAGATAAAATTTCCACTTGCTGAATTAATCTATTCGGGTTAAATATTAGAAAAATTGCTAAAGGATTATATAGTTGAAAATTCTTAACATTTCGATGATCGATATGAGACATCTCCTTAAATCCAGGACGTGAATGCCACCAACCTACAATAAAATCTCCTCTTGAATAGACTTCCTTATCAATTAAGTATAACGAATCATAATCCTCATCACTCAAATTTTCGGATTTATTTATATTTTGGTGCATCATAGGATATGCTTTTGTTATAATTAAATTATTTTCCACATTTATCCCAGCAAAGACACCTTTCACTATTGACCATTCCTCTAAAGGAATTTTATGATTTGCAAATCTGACTGCAGATGCAATAATTGTCAAATAAACATTTTTTGTAAGTATTACTTGATTTGGCTTTTTAAAGCTTTCTGAAAGCCTCTGATACAGAGGGGCTGTTTTTTTTATTATGTCTATTAATTTTGAATATATTTTAAGATCATTATCTTTTGTTCCAGTATATCTTAATTTTTCAATACTTTTGTATAAGTAATCAATATTATTATCCAACAAGTTAGTTTCCTTAATTGATTCGAGGACCTTTAAAAAATTAAACACGTAAACTTTTGATTTGTTTAAGAGAATAAATAGTCTCTCTTCAAGTTGATTATAATATTCATTTATCAACTGCATAGCTTTGAATTGATCAATTAGTTTAGCATACGTATAATACTTTTCATCGCTACTAATCTCATCAAATAAAGAAAATACATCCATTATCTTTTCTTTAATCAACTCTGGTTCTTCTAGGACATCAAGCAATGCTGTGAAAACAGCAGATTTATGATGAAGATCCTTTAAAAGTCCGTATAGACTTCCCTTCATCAATTTTGTCTTCTTAATTTTACAAAATAAAGTAAAAAAAGCATGATAAAAATTTTCGCTATTATAACCTGAAGGTACATCATCAGCCAAAATTAATAAATCAGTGAAGTGAATTTTCACTAAGTCAATTCCTAACGCATTAACAAATTCATAATATGGGTCGATTGTTTGTTCCCAATCTTTCCACCAATATTCATGACTTAATAATACTTTGACAGTCTGTAAAAATTGTGAAAAATACTCACCCATTAAATTATTAGTCTTAGCCAACTTTAATACATCTTCAAAAGCCATAATCCTAGTTTCTACAATTAATTCATCAGCATCTTCAATTTTTTTTAAGAGATCAGGTATGAATTCTATTAATTTTGTATCCTGCATGATCTGAATTAAAGCTTCTGAATATTCAATTAGATAATTCTTATCATGATAAAATGGATCATCTTTATCTTTCTGCAGGAGAATACCAAATATCTTCTTAATGCTATTGTAATTATCTTTAAAAATTACAGTTCCTTTAATTGAAGATATCAGATAAAGAACTTCAAACCTATTTCCATTAAAATTATTTCCATAAAACTCAGCTTTGAGTTTCTCAATAACATGTATAAAATCTGTGAATTTATTTTCAATTGAAGAGTAGTGTCTATTCATTAACTCAATTCCTTTAATTCTAGTAATTAAATCAAAGGATTCAAATATCCTAAATTCCTTTTCTAGATTCTTAATAGCACGCAAAATATTCATATGTTTAGTTTCTTTAATTGGGGAGATTAAATCAGAAAATGCTTGAAATTTAGAAATATCTTGTAGATTTTCAAGAACATTTAGAATTTCAGCAATATTTTCATCCAAGAAATTTTCTCTTTTAATTTCCTCAATCCAATTAGAAAACGTTTCTATGATAAAAAATTTAAAAAAATTTTCTAGTATATTCAATGTATTTTTAATTTTTTTCACTTCTTCCACTGAATCTGTTCCTTTAATTGCTGAAATCAAAGCTGTTAATGAATTTTCTTTATAATAACGCTCATCTATTTTGAAAATGACTTTCAAAATATCAGAAAATATTTTTTCCAAAAAGTCTGTTTCTTTAATTGCTAAAATCAATTGATTTAATGCATCACGTTTAACATTATCTGGCATATTCTCAACAACTAATAAGAGATTAGAAAATATCCGTTCAATTTTTGAAGAAAAATTTTTAGTTAGGTCAGTTCCTTTAATTGTGGTAAGCAATAGGGAAAATAAGTAAACTTTCTTTTTACTGTCTGATAGATTTTCAACCACAGTTAAAACATTTGAAAATGTAGTTTCAATTCGTGAATAGCATTTTTCCATTAAATTAGTTCCTTCAATCGCGTCAAACAATTCACTAAATGCATATACTTTTTCATAATCACGCAGTTTTTTCTCAATCGTAGTTAAAAGCTCTACAAGTTTTTTTCTTACTAGAACAGTTCCTTTGATCGCAGCTATTAATGTACCAAACCGATAATATTTGTTCATATTTTCCCTATCAATAGGATATTCATGTTTTAATCTTATATAAAATGGTATATCATCAATTTTTACCATGTTTTCAATGTTAGTTAAAAGATTGGAAAATATTTTTTCAATTGGGGAAGATAAATTTTCGATCAACTTGATATCCTTAATTTTAGTCAGCAAATCATAAAACAAACATATCCTGTTCCATTCGTCTGGCATGTGTTCAATCTTAGTTAAAAGGTCAAAGAATATAATTTTTAATTGTTCGAAGTCTAAATAATTCAAATAGTTATTATTTAATAAATACAAAATCACGGGGGGATAATTGCTTTTGGCTCTTTTAGCAATTTCTTTCTTAAAAATTCTCTTGGCTAATGGGTCGCCACAATCCGTCAGTTTTTTCAAAAGCGGAAAGGCTAAATCTCGGTGTAACAATCGAGTGTCATAATTATTTTCCACCCAAACTTGTAAATTGCTACAATGCCCCCAAAATTCAGTCTCTGGGTCCAGTTTAGGGGGAGGTCTTTCAAGTGAAGGATCTAATCTCATTGCTGCTTGGTCAATTGATTCAATTTCATCAAATGTACTCATTTTTTCAATAGGAATTTCTAATTTTAAAAATTTACATTGTCTAAACCGCTTATCGTTTACGAAAATATTAGTTCTTCCACGCTCCAACTTCAGGGTAATATACTTATTAACCTTAAATTCTTTTTCAGTAGGCAATTTCAATTTTTTTCTTTAATTTTTGTCCTATAATTATATTAAATAATCATAAAAATAAATTATTTTAATTTGGTCTAGAAAATTTTATGAAAAGGATTTTTTTTAATTAGAAATAAGAAAATTATAGTTTATAATTAATAAATTAATTACAAATAAATTAATTGATTCCAAAAATTTGGATAAAGAAGTATATCAATTATTTGACTCCTTATCTAAGTTATTATTCCTTCTTTTTTTTTTTCAGGGATAATAATTGAATGATCTTCTTTAATTCTGTCTAAAACAATTTCAGTTTTAACCTCATCAACTCCGGGAAGATCCCGAAGATTTCCAATAAGTTTCATAGAATCTTGATGATCCATACACTTTGCCATAAGAAATAAAGGATATTCTCCAGTAATTACATATGCATATTTAATTTTCTCCATTTTTTCAATCTTTGACTTAACGTCTTCTAAGGGATATGATGCATTTACTCTTAATGAAGCCATAACCATCTCCCGGTATCCCAATTCTCTACAATCTATTAATGCAACATATTTTTTAATATAATCTTTCTCAAGGCGTTGTAATCGGCTTCTTACGGCAGTTTGACTTTTACCAACTAAGTTAGATATCTCTTTTATAGTTATTTTAGCATCATTTTGGAGAAGGTCTAAGATTTGCCTATCAATTTTATTTATATTTTCAACAGTCATCTATAAAATCATCTTTTCTCTAAATTTTAAACTAAATTTGTATTCCTCATTTAATAATTAGTTTTTAAAGTATATAATTATTCTCACTATTTTAAATTTAATCATTAGTTTTATTCGCTAGTTTAATATATATTTTATAGAAAAAAGAACTATAATTTAAATATGAAATTGCATTTTTAACTAATAAAGTTATCACATCTAAATTATTGTGATATTAAAAAAATTAAGAATTAGTAAAAAAAACTAATAAAAGTGAAAAAAATGGCTGTAAAAACATATGATTATACGGGCTTAAAATGTCCAATGCCAGTTTTGAAAACAAAAAAAGAACTAAGAAATTTAGCTTCCGGAGAGGTTATAGAAGTAATCGCTGACGATGTAGGAGCTAAGAAAGATATTCCAGCACTTCTCAATAAAAGTGGTGACGAATTAATGGAACTTCGAGAAGACAATGGAAATTTAACTTTTGTCATTAAGAAATCTTAAAACGAATTACACGTAGTAAGGGTATTCATATGTCTAAATATGTTTTCTTTATTAGCACGGAACCATACAAATATCAAGCTGTAGATTCTCTG
>JBHLPN010000015.1:0-15785 GCA_048939445.1 Promethearchaeota archaeon
ATTCTCGAATATTTTTGGAATTAACGGGGTTTATGTGGCAATATTGATAATATCCTTAATTTTCATTGTTATTACATTTCTATTATACATCTTAGCCAAACGTGAGATTTCAAAGTAAAAAGAAATAGTTAATATTTAGATGTATCTTTGATTCTTTTTTCTTTTAATTCTAGAGCTTCTTTCTCTTTTCTTATAATACTAAATACATCTCTTTTTTTTTCATTTGCTTTATATGCTTTTTCCAATTCTTCTTCTAATTCATCATCAGAGATCTTTTTTTCATTCATAAGTAGTAAAGAATTAAAAAAAAATATATATTTATAGGAACTCATTCAAGATTTTATCATTATCAACATCATCTTGAACTTTTCTATTGCTTTTAATGCGTGTGGCTGATTAGCTGGCATTATAATCATTTGGCCCTTGCTTAATATGAAATCCTCATTTAAAATTGTTATTTTGGCTTCTCCATCAAATATGTAAGCGAGCGCATCAAATGGAGCAGTATGCTCGCTTAAACCTTCTTCTTTATCAAAAGAAAATAAAGTAACTGTGCCGACATCTTTATTAATCAAAGCTCTACTAACAACAGATCCATCTTGATAACCAAGCAAGGATTCTAAGTTTAAAATTTCTTTTTTGATATCTTTATCTATCATTTAATTCTCATTTTCTTCAGATTATTCGTAATATAACTATTATAAAGAAGATTTAAATTTAAAACTAAAACCGAACATGTTAGGAGATATAACTTTTAATTTTCTAATAGAAGAGATTGAATTTTGTGTATCTAGGTAGGATTTATTCTTAATTTAGATCTCTACTGGTAATCTCCATTCTCTACCACATGAACCACATTTGTATTTCTTTCCATACATTTTTGGATAAGCTGATATTATGTGAGTTTTATCGATTATTTCATGAATGAGTGCTTTAGAAGTATTTCCACATATAGGGCATTCTCTCCGTGATATTCCTTCTACTATAGGCCCTTTACCCATTTCGAGTGGAACTCTATCTTGAGAAAAGGCAGAACTTGAAAAAACCACATCTTGTTCTATTGTAGGTGTTTTTATTCCGTATTGAAATTCGGGTTTTGGTATTTCTCTTGTTGGCCCTCTTGCTCCTTTAAAAATTCTATTCTCCTCTTCTAATTCCGAAACTCTTCTTTTTAGAGTCTCATTCTCATTAGTTAATTCTCGTATTATTCTTTCATATTCCATGAGAATATAACTTTTATTCCCAATATTCTCTTGACTCATCTTTCTATAAATTTTAATTTAATTTGAAGAAAAGTGTATAAGTTTTCTAACAATATAATAGAGCTCTAATTAAAAAATTTAAGGATATGAAAAACTTATCTAGGCGAAAAAGATTTTTAAATTTATGATGTATTTATTTTTATAATATTAGACTTTCTTTTGAGAGAGTGTTATGCAATTATTCAGTATAAGTGATAAAGGAGAATTATTAAACATTGATAAATTAAATTTTGAAAAAAATGATGTTTATCTCGTTGATGATGAAGAAAAAAATACAATTTATATTTGGGTAGGGTTAGAGGTACCTCAAACAAAAAAAGATATTACAGCCGATATTGCAAGAAAAATTGATAAAGAGCGTGGAGGCTCAACAAAAATTCTTATTATGAAACAGAAAAGAGAATATGGTTCCTTTTTAGCTATGATGCATAATCTAAAAAAGGGGCGTATCCCAGGTAAAACCATAGAACGTAGACCAGAATTTGTATTTGAAGCTCCTCCAGAGAGTATTGAATCTATTGGGCTTAATGGAATTCCAGAACAAAGAGAGACAACTGTCGAAGAAAGAATAGTACAATGGTTTCAACAAATTCAAGCTCATAGAAGGATTAAGCCAGTGAAAAAGCCACAAGAACCTTCTGAGACTGTTAAATTCATTAAGTTTGAACGACCTACAGCTAAATTAGACATTATAGATGAATCTCAAATTGAATCAAAACTAGAACCAGAAGTAGTTGAAGAAGAACTAAAAGAACCTGACTTTAATACTCAAATTAGAGAAGCTGCTTACTATCTTTCTTTAGATGGATATACATATGACGAATTATGCTGGATATTGGCTGAAAAAATCCAGAAGATAAATCTTGAGATACCTTCTATTGAAGATATTAGGAGAAAGGCAGAACAGGTTTTCAATTCAAGTTGTACATATGATGAGCTATGCTGGTTAAATGCAGAAATGGATATCTTAACTAAAAAAAGTTATCTTGAAAAGAAAAAGAAGATGTTTGATTATTGAACATCTGACCAAATAAATTTCAAATTCTTTATCCGCAGCAACTATTATTCTGTGGATTTTTAGCTACATAACGCGCATTCCATAAACAACCACAGCCTTTGCGTTCTTGCAATAATATTGCCATTGTTGGACAATTTCTTTTACAGGCTGAACATTCTGTGCAGCGTTCTGGTTCATAGATCTCAAATTTTCCATCACTATTTGGTTGTGGAAGGCCAAAAGGGCAGATTTCTCCACATATTCCGCATCCAGTGCATAAATCGGGATTTATTGAGATTTTTGGAATTACTGTTGGTATCTTAATTGAAGTTGTTTTTAAAGTCATATTTACCACCTTTTTTTCTCTAATTAAAAATATTTTTTTATCCTATTTATTTTGTTTTGTTTTAATATATCAGAAAAATAAAAAACTAACAGCCTTAGTTACAAGGCCAATTATCAATAAAGTCATATTAATTTTACTAAAAACTGGATATTCGTCTTGGATTTCTCTAGGACTTGTTGCCATAGTGTACCCACTAAACGACATAGTTGAGAAAAATGCAACCCAGAAATAAAAGCATAGATTCAATAAAATTGAAGGTAAAGAATAATTCAATAACCATGAAATTCCACTAAACAATAAAACAATTATAATTCCAAAGACTGTTCCCTTAGTTTTAAACTTTCGAGTGAATTTTGTTATTGGAAATAATAGAGCTATTAAAGCGTTTGTAATAATTATCCAGAGCCAAATCTCACCTACTAACCATAAATTGCCAATCCATAGAATATCAGTTAATACAAAACCTAATAAAATCAAAAATAAAGCTATAGTAGGCCATAAAAAAATCTTTCGAAACAAAAAAGTAGTGTGAGTTATTCCAGCTCTAAGACGATGCGACCCTGTAAAGCTTGCTAATTTCATTTTATCGGATTTTTTAGCAGGACGTTCTTCCAAAAATTGGGGCAAATATTTCGCCCAAATAGGGCCATATAAAATGTTAAAGGGAAAATCCGGAGCTTCACTTTTTATTAAAGGAGCTGCTATTCCTCCAGCAGAAAGTTGAGGGAGGATTAATGTTTTTTTCTCCGTGATTTTTTTTATCCCAGATGCTTCAACGGCTTCAATTACTTGTTTGTTTCCAAAATTATTTCCTCGTGCTGCACACCAAACATTTATACCTTTAGAGTCAACACATAATACCCACGCATCTATTCCTTTAAGAGCACGCATTACTTTAATATAAGTATAAATATAATTAGCAGTTACTATAATAGGAGAATTCTTATCTGGATTTCCAGATTGGTAAAGTCCTGGCTCAATTGGAACATGATCGACTTGTCCTGTAAAAATGCAGCGATAAATATTTAATTGAGCTCTTAATCCTTTGAATTTTCTAGGATTAGGTTGATAATATCCTGGTTCCTTTAAATTTTCACGTTCGATCTTTTTTAATTCAAGAGCTTGAATTGATCCATGTTTCCATTTTTTTTCAGATATAATTTTAAAACCTATAGGTTTTAAATAATTAAAAAACCATTTCACTAGAAAAGTACTTTCTAACCTAAGTCTTCGTAATTTCTTTTTATACCACCAACGTTTAGTATTGAATATAAGTTTCGAAAATCCTGAAGGAATAAATTCAGCCGCAAGAATTAACCGCCCGTTTGGTTTCAAAGCTTTCCAAGCATTTCTTAGAAAAATTTGTTGTTCAAACGGTCTCAGTTCTGAAAGCATAAATGTACTAACAATAGTATCCTTAGAATTATCTTCTGCAGGAAGATCAGTGATGGAGCCTATTTGATATAATAATTTAATATCTGCTTTAGGAGGATAATTTTTCATCGCGATTTTTATCATTTTTACATTTCTATCTATTGCTAAAACATCACATCCTTTTAATGCCATTTTTGCTGCGAGAGTTCCTGCCCCACAACCAACTTCTAGGATTGTCTCTGGTGTGTTAATTCGGTCTAGAATCCAATCATGAATTTTAATATTTACTCCTTTAGTAAGAGCTGTGAATTTCGATTCATATGTCTCTGGTTCTAATTCCAGCTTTCGCATATAGACTACAGCGATGTTATTCACTCCTTTCTATTGTTAATTTTAATAAATATAAATATAAAAAGAATTTATAATTTGATATTATAAATATTAATTAAATTTTAGAATTTATTTCCTTTAGCAGCATTCCTCTTCTGATTGACAATCTTCATTATGCTCTTTAGTTTCTTCCGAACAGCATTCTTGATCCTTATCTCTCATGTTTTATTACCTCTTAAATTGATTTTTTTAAAAAATTGTTAATATAATAATAATTAGGATCCTAATTATATAAAAGTTTCGTTTCGTATAATTAAGTTCCTAACAAAAATATATATGAGAAATAGAGAGACCATTAAGGGATTAATGAGTTCAAAAGCTTTTGTAGTAATTCTCCTAGTTTTACAATCTCTTCCTGATTAATTCCGGGACAGCATCCATTTACTATTGATTCTAAAGGAGGAGTTTGTTTTTTTAAGCCTTTTCCCTTTTCTGTTAGTTTAACAAGCAAACTTCTTCGATCATCTGGATTTGCTTCACGAGAAACCAACTCCTTCTTTTCCATTGTATCCACTACTCCTGTGATTGTAGATCTAGAACAATTACATGTTTCTGCTAAATCTTTAAATTGTTGACCATCAGATCTCCATAATTCTCTTAGAATAAAATGTTGAGTTGGTGTAAGTTCTAATTGTTGAATATTATTACGCTGTAATTTTTCATATTTTTTATTTAACATGTTAATAAGCTCAAACACATCAACAATATCTTTAGGTTGACAGCAAACCTGAGTTTTTTCTTCATTCATTTTTAATCAAATTGTTAGGAACATAATTATCTATATCCTTATGATTTAATTAGTACCCAAACTTTATTAATTTTTCAATTTATTGAGAGATAGTAATAAACGAAATTTACTCAATCAAATTTAAGAAGTTCAACTTAAGTATAATGATATGAACGATCTGGAAGTAAAAAAAGGAGAAAAACCTGAAGAATTATTACTTGCAGAAGATCTTATAAGAAAAGGAAAATCCCATGAAGCCCTTAACGTCCTCTTTAATTTCGAAAAAAAAGGAGGACTAAAGGAAATAGAGCTTATAATGTGTTATATCATAAAAAGCAAGGCTTTAAATGATTTGGGTATCTTTAAAGATGCTATTAAATTAGCTGGTAAAGGTTATGAAGAGTGTCAAAGATTAAGCAATAATTTACTATCAATTGAAGGTCTTATAGAACAAGCTCGAGGATTACAAATGTTGGGGGAGTTAGATAAAAGCTTTGATAAACTTGAACAATGTGAAGATTTATTAAAAACCTTGAAAGAAAAAACAATAGAAATTAAGCGACTTGAGGCTCGGGTAATTCGTTTAAAAGGTAATATTTATGTTTTTAGAGGTGATGAGCGGCAATCAATAGAATATCAGAAAAGAGCATTAATACTTGCTAAGGAAATAGATGATAAAGACTTGATTGGAACAAGCCTCAATAATCTTGGGGAACGTTATCGTATCATGGGTGATTTAGATCGTGCTTTAATGTATGCGGAGCGTGGCCTTAAGCTATATGATGATTTCTTTGTAAATAAACATAAAATTCTTTTAGTTTTTCTACTCAGTACGCTTATAAGTATTACACTCGATAAGGATGATTTGGAAAAAACACAAACTTACTTCCAACGCTTGGAACAGCTCAATAGTCAAGAAGAGGATGGGATAATTAATTTAATCTATCGAGAATGTAAGGCTTTAATCCTTATGAGAAGTCCTCGAGCACGAAATCGTGTGATTGCTGAAGAACTCTTAAGGCAGATTGTTGAAGAAGATGTTATTCTTTTCGAAGTTTCTGTTAGATCACTTATTAAACTTTGTGAACTACTGCTAACTGAATTACAAATAACTAATGATATTGAAATAGTGGATGAGATAAAACCATTAATCACTAGATTATTAGATATTGCTGAAGATCAACATTCAAATTGGATACTTGTTGAAACTTACATTTTACAATCGAAATTAGCACTAATAACTTTAGATATTGAGGAATCTCGTCGTTTATTAACTCTGGCTCAAAAAAAGGCTGAAAAATATAACCTTAATAGGTTAGCAATGATTATATCGAATGAACACGATGAGCTACTTAAACAATTAAAAATTTGGGAGGATTTAAAGGAAATAGAAGCACCTTTTAGCAAACGTATGGAATTAGCTCGTTTAAGCGATTATATAAATCATATGCTCAGAAAGCATATAATAGATACTCCTGGGCTAGAAACAGAACAACCCATATTACTTACTATAATGTCGAGAGAAGGAGTTATGATCTTTTCAAATCCTTTTACAGCAGATATGATATTTGACGTAAATCGCATAGGTGATTTTTTAACTTCATTTAACACATTTAGTGATCAAATCTTTTCTGAAACTCTTGATCGTGTAAAATTTTTAGATTTTACACTTATTTTGAAAGAATTAAATTCATTTATATTAAGTTATATGTTCAAAGGGCAATCATACAATGCTCAACAGAGACTAGTACATTTTTTTGAAATTTTAAGAAATGAAGCTGATATTATAAATATTCTGGTATCTGCTGAACAGACTAATCAAACCTTAAGCATTAAAGAAATCCCAGCATTTGAAGAAATTATTTCTGAAAGTTTCATTACTGATCCACAGAAATTCAACCCCCCTTTTAAAGCCTATGATGGAAACAACCCATTTATTTTTGTAAGTTATTCGCATGCAGACAAATTACACGTTTATCCAGTAATAGATTATTTAAATAAGGGGGGTGCAAAAATTTGGTATGATGAGGGAATTCCAATAAGTGAGAATTGGAGGAAGATCATCGTGGATCACATTGAAAAATGCAAATGTTTTCTCGTTTTTATAACTCCTCATATTATTAATTCAGATTATGTTCAAAAAGAAATCAATTTTGCTTTAAAAAGAAAAAAACCATTTTTTTCAGTCTTTCTAAGGGAAACAAAATTACCGAGTGAAATAGAATTTGAAATAAGTAATATACAATATATGAATAAATACCTTATGTCAGAATCAGAATTTTATAACAAGTTAGAAGACAAAATTTCTTCTCTACTAATTTAATTCTATTAACTTTACATCTTTTCCAGTTTTATATCTTTATTTGTTCTTATTGTGTTAATTATCTTAATAATAGAGTTTTTCTTTGAAACTATTGTTGTTCTTGATAGATTTATGTTTAATAAACCCAATGTGATAAATACTCCAGAGCAGATAATTAATATGTATTTTAAATATTTTTTAAAAATTAATTTTTAATTATAAATTCACCAGAATACGAGGAATGGTTCTGGACATGATTATAGACGTTTTTGAATATAAAGATTAGTTAATTTTAAATACTCTTTTTGATGTCTACTCCAAAGTTTTAACAAAAAAATAATAGTTTATAAACATTATGTTTATAAACGTTTTTAAATATAAAGACTAGTTAATTTTAAATACTCTTACCGATATCTTATACAAAATTTTAACAAAAATATAGGTATTTTTAATGGCAGAAAGTAATGAAGTAAGTGATGAACAGTTTTGGAAGGAAAAAATAAAGGAGCATTGGAAAACCTTCGCAGTTGTAATTTTTGCTGGAGTGTGTGCAATAGTAGGTTTACTTTTAGTATTAATCTGGTTTATACAAACTTCTCCTATTGGCGGACAAGGTACATGGACTTTTAATGACTGGACATTAATGCATATTTTATGTTTTATAATACTTCTCATTCTATGGGAGTTATTATTTGTAGGGTTACCAACAGGATTATTTTTTGGTGTTGGAGGATATATATGGTGGAAAAGATTACCAGATGAAAAAAAGCAAGAGTTCAAAGACAGAGAAAAGAAAAAGCGTAGAACTAAAGAGGTGGGTGGCGGTGGAGGATTTAGCTTCTTTATGTTCATAGCCTATTGTATGTATATTGCGGTTCAAGGATATTATGATGTACCCTTTGGCACAATGCCATGGAGTTTCTGGGTATATTCTTGGTTCTTAACATTTATGTGGATTTTAATTGTACTCGGAATCCCTGCTTTAATCATCGTTATTATTGTATACTTTACGGTATGGCGAAAGAAATCAGAATAAAGTAATAAATCTCTTTTTTTTTTTTTAAATCTGTTTGTTTAAAGAATGAGTTATAAATAGTTTAATAAAAGGGAAGTAGAATTATACTTCAGTTGAATTACTATTATTTATCCTTATATCTGTGACATGGAAAATATCTCTTTCAATTAGGTTGAAAATGATCTCTAAATCTTTAGGGCTGCATTCTTTTTCGAGCAATAGATAGGATAAATAAAAAGTTCTACTATTATTTTTTTTCATATAAGAACGTGCCCTGTTAACAAATACTCTTTCACTTGGATTTAATTTGATTTTATCTAAGTTTTCAATTTGAGGTATTTCTAATGGATAAGTAAGTGAAGTGCTAAGATGGTGTCTTAGCAATTTTTCTATTGGTTTAAAGGGTTTAATATCTCCATTAAACTTATCAAACTGGTTACCAAAATACTTAAAAATATCATAGGCGAGATCTTCAAGTGAATAGAAGAAATTTGAGGAAGGGGGTTCCTTCAATAATAGAATTAACCTTAGATTAACGAATTCTGTCATAATTATAATTGAGTCCTTATATTCTAACTTTATAGTTTGTGAACTATCTTCAACTTTGATTAATTCAATTCCAAAAGAGTGGATTGCTTGTAAAAATCCTGAAATCATGGCAGCGTCAACTTCTTTATCTGAAAATTTTTGTTGATAAACATTTAATCCGGATTTTTTATCTGAAACAATTATATAATCCAAATTCATAACATCCATACATTTATTATAAAGCTTTCGTGATTCTTCTAATTTTTTAATTCTATATTTTTTTATTGTTCGATAAGACAATAATCCAGCAGTGGTTCCTCCAATTGCAATTACAATACCTATAACGATCCAAATCGGATCTATTGTAAATGGGACAGGAGGAATGCTAACTTCAAACTGTTGAGATTGAACTCCTGCATCTGTATTATTGTTCCAATATATGATTATGTTATATGAACCTTCACGAGAATTTGTTGGGAGAATATATGAAAAATATGTTTCTCCAGACACAACTTCTCTTTTATCTATAGGAATGTTGTAGCCAAAGCCTAATGGATTTATCAAATAGAATGTTAAATTACCTTCTACAATAGGAGCATTTACTGTAAATTCTAATTGGTGTCCCGGTTCCCATTCTAATTCTGGGAGATTTATATAAAAATTTATATTTGGTGAATTTGCAGTGATCTTCCACTCAGCTCCACCTGATATAATATCATTAGGGATGATAATTGTACTTGTATTTAAATAAATATTTGCTAAGGATGTAACATTTTCCCAGAATGGTCCTAATTTTCGATATAGTGTTAAGTTATACCAACTGCTTGGAAAAACAAACTCAACATAATAATAACTTGAGATTCTACTTATTATTGGTGAAAGTGACCATTGATTGTCAGATTCTTCGATAATTACAGAGCTTTTAGTCGAAAACTCATTAGTTAGATAAACAGAATAATTACAATTGAAATTTAAGATTAAAGATTTATTAATCCTTAATGGAATATTTAAATTAGTTTCCTCAGAAAAGTAAGTAGTATTGGATATTTTTAAAGATCCCGTTCCTAGAATTGAACCATTCATTATTTCATAATTGTTTCCATTAAACTCAGCAGTCATATTTAGTTCTGTAGGAAAATAAGTTCGATCAACCCTTTGATGTAATTTGCATAAAAAACTTGTGTTTACAATACCAGTGTCCCAAGAAGTATCATAAGATGATGTATGTAAATATAGAATTTGAGGATCCAAGTCGTCTTTCTGCCAAAAGTACTTAGCATCCGGATTGAAGCTTAAATCGGTTCCATTCATAACTAACGAATAATATCCGATTGGGAGTATAATTGAATCTGATGAAAAATCTTGATAATACCAATCCAAACTTGTAGATATATTCAAATCTATAGAACTATAGATGGTGCCATTAGGACTATTATTACCTTCATCATATCCTTGTAATTGGAATTTAATTATCTCAGTTGCTTGTGGTGTTTTATAACCTTTTATAAAAACTCCATATAGCTCGGTAACTTCCAAGATTTCTATTTGTGTTCCAAGTGCAAAATTTCTAAATTGGGTGTTTTTATTCCATACAATTTCAGATGTTAGTTCGCTGTCTTCAATTGTTCTAATTTCACTGCCCAAACTTATATCAGAAAAATTAATTTGTACGTTTGTGATTGTCCAATTTGGCTCAGGCAACTGAATATTGATTGAACTAATGTTTTCTTTTGTTCCTTCAATTTTTGCATATTCAAAAAGATCGTAATTTGTAGGAATTGGTATAGGTTCGCCACTACTTTGAGCATATGAAAAAGAGATATTTTCGTTAAATCCAAAGAAAATAAAGGTTATAATTAATGAAATAACTATGATTTTGTTCAGTTTAGCGACTTTTTTTGACATTAAACCTAAATTCCCCTTACCTTGTTCTAATATAATAGTAAAAATCCAGTTATTTATATGCATCTCATCTTTTCTGCCTTAAATATTTGAATCTTATAAAAAATTAATAATTAAACAAAATGGTCAAATCAATGGTTAAAAGTCAAGATTTAAGTAGTGTTTCTCTCCTAATATGGTTATTGTTTTATAATATGTTATGTTCCTGCAATTCTTTTAGGATATATTGTTTGAGCTTTGAGATTTTCATGTAGTAACTTATTAACTAATTCAAATCTTTTTTCTTTAAAACTATTTTCATACCATAGGTTATTTAATTCAAAAGGATCATTTTTTCGGTCAAATATATCACCAAAATCATTTATTCCACTATAGATTGTTAATTTATAATCTTTTGTAATTAGATGCCTTAATCTCACATTTAATGTACCAATTTCCTCATCGTTTTCAATTAAACAGCAATGTCTAGGTTGTTTCTCAGAGTTCTCAGGTTCTTTTAATACAGGTGTCATATCATATCCTTGCATATCAGGGAGATGTCTGCTTTCTTTTATCCCTAGAAGGTTTAGGATGGTTTTTGGGTAATCAATAGAGCTCATTAAAGCATCTGTTGTTGCTGATTTTGTGAGCCCTGGTACTTTCCAAATCATAGGTATATGAAAAACACCCATATAAGCTGATGGTCCCTTAAAGAGCATACCATGTTCCCCCATTAGATCGCCATGATCACTTGTAAAGATTATTATAGTATTATCTGCATACCCTAATTTCTCAAGAGCCGCTAAAATCTGTCCTATACTATCATCAATTAATGAGATATTTCCATACGTATAAGCAATAAACTTTTTAGCTTCCTCCTCGTTTGTTTCCCGTAGCATAGCTCCTGGCATTATATTAATATAGGGTGCTAAATAGGGATGAGTTCTTAGAGTCTCAAGATTGGAAAAATTTTTAGGTAAATCAATATCGTCAGCTTTATACATATCTTTATATTTACCTGGAGGCCAAACTGGTTGATGTGGGTCAGGGAAAGAGCAATGAACATAGAATGGTTTTTCCCCGTAATCTCCATTCGCATGTCTTTTAAGAAAAGCAATAGTTCGTTCGGTCACATACGCACTAGAATAAAGTTCTACTGGCAATTCATGTTTGGTGAAAATGGCAAAAAAATTATCATTAGACTTCCATCTTTCTTGCATATTTTTTGCAAGAGTAGGTGATCTTTCTTCTAGCCAATCGAAATAATGACCGCATAAACAAGCACCATGACCTAACACTGTTTCAACTTCATGGTATCCATAATAAGGAATAGGAAAATTTTCACGTACAAACAGATTTTTTTCTTCAGGAAAGACCCAATCTTGAAAGCATTCAGCAGATTTATAATATGTTTTAAAAGGGGCTACATTAAATTGATGGTGTAACTTTCCGAACGCTGCCGTGTGCCATCCTCTTTTAACAAGTGTTTGAGTTATAGTAGGAACATCCTTAGATAAAATCATCCCATTACTTCTTACACCATGGGCATTTGGATATAATCCGGTTAATAGAGTTGCTCTATTGGGCATACACATTGGATTAGTACAAAAAGCATTTGTAAAATGTACCCCTTCACTTGATAACCTGTCAATATTCGGTGTTTTTAAAATTTGATTCCCCGAGCAACTCAGATGGTCATATCTTTGTTGATCTGTTATTATAAATAAAACATTCATTTTTTCACTCATAATTATCAAAAACTCTTATTTACATTTAATAATCATATCTCAACGTAAAAATGCCATTTCTTTCATGTTTATGTCCCTGCTATACGTTTCGGATAATAAGTTTGAGCTTTCAGGTTTTCTTGTAGTAAACTATTTACTAGATCAAATCTCTCTTCTCTAAAACTTTTATCATGCCATAAATTATTCAATTCAAGAGGATCCTTTTTTCTATCATATATATCTCCGAAATTACTTAAACCAGAATAAATCGTTAGTTTATAATCTTCCGTAACAAGGTGTCTTAATCGAGTTTTAAGAGGACCAATTTCCTCATCATTTTCGATTAAGATATTATTTCTAATTTTCCTATTTGGATCTACTAAAATTGGCGAAATATCATACCCTTGTAAATCTGGAGGTTGGTGTCTTTCCTTTATACCTAGAAGGCTTAAAATTGTTTTAGGATAATCTATTGAACTTACTAGGGAATTAGACACTCCTCCTGATTTTGTTAATCTCGGTACTTTCCATATTAAGGGAAGTTGCAAAACGCCATTAAAAGGGCAAGGTCCCTTGTATAAAAGGCCATGTTCCCCCATTAAATCTCCATGATCGCTCATAAAAACCACAATAGTATTGTCTAAAATTCCTGATTTTTTCAATGAAGCCAAGATTAATCCAATACTATAATCAACGTATGTTATAGCAGCATAAGTCAATCTTGTTATCTTACGGACTTCCTCCTCTGTAGATTCACGTAGGAATTGTTTTCTAAAGGGGGGATTTCTTAAATGATAACCCATAAATTCATGGGTATACAAGTTTTTAATATTGTTAAAATTAGCAGGAAGCTTTATATCTTCTAGTTTATACATATCTTGGTATTGTTCAGGCGGATATTGTGGAAAATGGGGATCAGGAAAGGAACAATGCAGATAGAAGGGTTTATTTCCATAATCTCCTTTTGAATATCTTTCTAGGAATGCTAAAGTTCTTTCTGTAACCCAAGTTGTATTATATAATTCTTTAGGAATTGGATCACAGAAAAGACTAAAAAGATTATCATAATTTTGAACCCTAATTTTCATATCTTCAGCTATTTGAGGAGCCTTTTCCTCCAACCATTCTGTATAATGTCCAGCACATACAGTACCATTTCCAGAGATAACTTCAACTTCCTCATACCCATAATAAGGTAAAGGAAAATTATCCCTAACAGGATAGCTTTTATCTCTACTTATAACCCAATCTGTCAAACATTCTGCGGATCTACTCTTATGTCTAAACGGTGCTAACCAGTATTGATGGTGGACTTTACCAATAGCAGCGGTATACCATCCTCTTTTGCTAAGGGTTTGAATAATGGTTGGAATATCTCTTCTCAGATTTATTCCATTACTTCTAACACCATGTACATTTGGATAAACTCCAGTAAGCAATGTTGCTCTATTAGGCATACATATCGGATTAGTACAATAGTGATTTGTAAACCTTACTCCGTCTCTAGCTAATTTATCAAGATTAGGAGTTTTCAATGTAGGATTACCAGCACAGCTCAAATGGTCGGCACGCATCGCATCAGTAATAATAAACAAGACGTTTAATTTTTCACTCATATGTTTCAAAACAGTATCTGTTATTTTAATATTATGAGGAAGTTCTCTGTAAAAATCTTAATTTATTCATTTTTTTGAAAAATCAATTCTTCCTTTTTTAATGAAATAATAACAAATAAAGACCATAATAAATCATAGGGAATTGCAAATAGAAGAATGATATAAAATTGTGGATATTCGACTATATTTATTAAACTGAGAATAACCATAACTATTCGCGCTAGAATATTTACTAACGGAATGATTAAATATTTCTTAACGTCCCGAGTGGAATATATTAGAAGAATTCCATAACATAAAATAAAACAACCTGCCATTTGTGTAAAAATGGGTATATTTTCAAGTCCCATTTGTTCAAAAGAGATATCCAAAAACATAAATAGAACACCTATGAAAATCTCTACAATTCCACCAAGATTTAATAAAATTTTGAGTATATCTTTAGATTTCATTTAAAACAAACCCTTATAGATTATTCTTATATATTTGAAATATTTTAAACTGGGTATATTAAATTCGTTAAAAATGTATAAATAGTTTGCTTGAAAATTACAAAATGTTCATTAAAATTAAATCTATTAAATAGAATAAGCAACAATCTAATTGTTTAAATGAGTTTTTATAGAAATATTTAAATTGGTAAGTTGGATATTAAATGTTGTGCGGATCCTTGTAACAGGTGCTTTTGGTACTGTAGGTGAAAGCACGTTAAAGAAATTAGTTAAACAGAGACATGAAGTTAGATGTTTTGATATAAAAAATTCCAAAACAAAAAGTATTAAAAAGAGATTATCAAAAAAAGTAGATTTTGATACATATTGGGGAAATATTACTAAACGTGAAGATGTAAATAATGCAGTTAGAAATCAAGATTGTATCATACATCTTGCTGCTATTATCCCTCCTTTAAGTGAAAGAAATCCTGAACTTGCATATAATGTAAATGTTGGAGGGACAAAGAATCTAATTAATGCTGCTAAAAAACAATCCAAACAACCTAAACTTATTATTGCTAGTTCTCTTGCTGTTTATGGACCAAAAATGAATTGTGAGACTCTAAGATGTGTAGATGAACCCCTCTACCCTACTGATAATTATTCTCATCATAAAGTAGAAATTGAAAAACTAGTAAAAGAGAGCGGTCTTCCATGGTTAATTTTACGTTTAGCTGCAGTTGCTTCTCTAAGATTTCCTCTAACTATTGATCCTATTATATATGAAATACCTCTTGATCAGAGGATTGAAATTATCTATATTAAAGATGCTGCTACTGCTTTTGCAAATGCAGTTAAAACTAATATAACAAATAAGGTATTACTTATTGGAGGAGGAAAATCTTGCCAGATATATCAAAGGGAATATGCAGAAAAAATGTTTGACGTAATGGGGATCTCTATGCCTCCAGATTCAGCTTTTAAAATCCCAAAAAAAAACTCCGATTGGTTTTATACTGATTGGTTGGACACAGAAGAATCTCAAAGGATGCTTCATTATCAAAAGAAAAATTTTGAAGATTATGTGAAAAAACTTAGAAAGATCTACTCAAAGAGAAGAGTATTTACTCATTTGGTAAGTCCATTAATTAATTATATTCTATTAGGAAAATCACCCTATTATAAA
>JBHLPN010000015.1:15885-25239 GCA_048939445.1 Promethearchaeota archaeon
CAAATTGGGACTTAATGTTTTGTAATGCATCTCTTATTATTGTTTTTGTAAAACCTGTCCACCATGAAATATCATTCTCTGATACAGGCCCATATGTCTTTATATATTTTTCTATTAGGATTTGAATTGCATCTTTTTCATTTAGTTTTGTTAAATTTAAAGTTGGAAAATAATCTTTGAAAAGGGCATAATTATTCCGCATATCTTTCCAATCTTTAATCGGTTTCCCCCTAACTAATAATCCATAATTACACATTAATTGAATAATCGCGGGAATATTCGATTTTGAGTTCAATTCCTTTCTTATTTCTAAAGCGGAGATTTCTCTTCCTTTTAATATTTTTAAAATCCTATTTGAAATTTCTTGATATTCCTTTAGTGAAACCTTATGAAATTCCATGTATTTTTCAAAATTTTTCTCGCCTAATTTAAATGTTGCATTATGGACTATAGGAATCATATCTATTGTCTGGATAAATAATGTTCTTCGCATTCCCCTAATTCTCCCGAGAGTTCTATTTATATAAAGTTCTCTTTCTAAATCAGTTTTCTTGAAATTCTTGGTTCTTACAAATAAAGATAAATATGATGTAGAAAGTCTTGTTGAATGGAGTCCGCATAAATCATCAGTTATTTGGATTATATCATCAATTAGGGTTTCATCAGTAAGATGATGTTTTTTCATAACAAATTTATTCACATGGCTTAATTTGAGAGTTTCCATTAATCAATCATCAACTTGATTTTAGCAATAAAACAAAAAAATAAAATATTGAAGATTAGGATTTAAGTTTTTTAAGTAAGTAAGCAAAATTTTTACCTAAATTTTCAAAAGTTTTAATACCTTCTTCATCTTCTAATACTTCTCCTGGATTTCTTCCGATACCTAAATTCCAATAAGAAGAACCTACTACAAACATCTGTTTAATGAGAAAGAAGTAATTAATACTTGAAAACACATGATTTGCGCCTGCCCTCCTAACAGCTACGACTGCTGCCCCAACTTTATATTTCAAATGCTTTCCAGTAGCATATCCGGCACGTTCTATTAAAGCTTTTGTGCTTGTTGATAAATCTGAAAAATATGTTGGAGAACCAATAATTATTCCATCAGAATCTAACATTTTTTCTATATAATCATTCATTTTATCTCCAGTCAATACACATCTTTGATCATCATTATCTATACATTTCATGCAAGCAGTGCAACCCTGTAATTTTTCCATACCAATCCAATTATAATCACATTCAATCCCAGCAGCTTTAAGTTCACCCATAACTGTATTTAGGCAATGAAAAGTATTTCCCTCTTTTCTTGGACTTCCGTTAAATAAGACAACTTTCATTTTTATAAACCCTATTAAATTATTTTTATTATTTAATTTTCAATAATTCATTTAACGCTTTTAATTTTTATAAAGGCTCTGTGACCAAAATTATTTTAGAACTTAATACCATATTTTTTCATGTAAAAAGAGTTTTTTTGAAACTATGAGTGCCAACTTAAAAATACGCCCTGAACTACTTGCTCCTTGTCAAGATTGGAATTCATTAAGGATTATACGTGGTTTAGCAGATGCTATATATTTTGGGGTACAACACTATAGCATGCGTGCTAAAGCTAAAAATTTCGAACTTAAAGATTTAAGGGATGTAGCTGAGTTTTGTCATAGTCAAGATCCATCTATGAATGCCTATTTAACCACGAACATTTTGATTTACGATACAGAATTACAGGATTTAGAAAAGTTGATTTTAGAAGCAAAAGATTCTGAAATTGATGCTATTATTGCTCACGATCTCGCAGCAATCAGATTAGCAAAACGGAATAATATGGAATATCACATATCCACCCAGGCTAATGTTTCAAATATTGAAGCAGCTAAATTTTATGAGGATTTAGGAGCTGAAAGGATTATTTTGGCTAGAGAACTTTCATTAAAGCAAATTAAATTAATTAAACATCATCTTTCTAAAACTAAAATTGAATGTTTTGTTCATGGCTCAATGTGTACTTCAGTTTCGGGAAGGTGCTATTTTTCTGCTACGATTACCAATTCTGAAATACATTCTGCAAACCGAGGAAATTGTGTGCAACCCTGTCGTAGGGAATGGAGAGTTATTGATGATGAGAATAATGAATTCATTTATGATGGTCAAATGTTTCTAAATGCTAAGGATCTTTGTATGATTGAATTTATCCCTGAATTAATTGATGCCAAAATAGATGCATTCAAAATAGAAGGAAGAATGAAAGATACTCTATATGTTAAAACCGTAGTCGAGTGTTATAAAGAAGCACTGGATGCTTATTTTAATAATGCATATAATAAGGAAAAAGTAAATAATTGGCTTAAAAGGCTTTCAAGCGTTTTTAATCGTGGTTTTCATACCGGATTTTATTTTCATAGACCTAGTATAGAAGATATCGAACTAATAAAAAGGGGGAATATTTCTCCTTATAAAAAATATTATTTAGGAAAAGTCCTCTCTTTTGATGAAAAAAGTAAATCCGCTAATGTATTACTTGAGAGTTTAGAGATTCCTTTAAAATTAGGTGATGAGATCATTATCGAGGGAACTACAACCTATCTGATTGAAACTATAAGAAAGATGATTTATAAAGGAGAGAAAATAAAAAGAATTACTCGAAAGAGATATAGTGACCCAGTGAAAATTAATTTACGTTTGAATAAAGAAGTAGAGACGAACGATAAAATTTATATCATTTCGAAAACATAAAAAAATGATTTTTTTTGGCATTTTCCAAGATATTACATTTAAAGTTATTATTGCTATGAACTTCGAGGAAAAGAGGAAACGGTTGGTTGAAAATCTCAAGGATAGAGGAATTTTAACAAAACCAGAGGTAATTAGAGCAATGAAAATTGTACCCAGGCATAAATTTGTACCGAAAGATGCTGAATCAAGCGCGTATATGGATTCTCCTCTCTCAATTGGACTAGGACAAACAATTAGCGCCCCTCACATGAACGCAATGATGTGTGAATATCTCGAATTGGAAGAAGGAGATAAAGTTTTAGAAATTGGAACTGGATCTGGGTACCATGCTGCTTTATGTGCAGAATTAGTTGCACCCGAAAATTCAGAAAATCCAGGACATGTATTCACAATAGAACGTCATAAAAAATTAGTAGAAAATGCTAGAGAGAGCCTTAAAGAAGCGGGATATGCACATAAAGTCACAGTTATTCATGGAGATGGTACCTTAGGATACTCTAAAGAAGCTCCTTATGATAAAATATTAGTTACTGCTGCTTCTCCCTCAAAAATTCCCCCACCTTTGCAAGAACAATTAAGAGATGGGGGAATTCTTTGTATTCCTGCAGGTTCAAAAAATTTTGGGCAAAATTTGTATATAATTAGAAAAAAAGGAGATAATTTTAAAACAAAAAGTATAACAGGTGTACGTTTCGTTCCACTAATTGGGAGACATGGATTCGAATCATAAACTTGCATAAAAATTATTTTGAAATAAATTTATTTGCTAAAATCTTTTTATATCTTTTCTTTCTTAATTTTTTCCTAATATTCTTAACATATTCAGATCTATCAATACAAGCGTGCAGATTTTCATCACAGCAATTCCAACTAAAACATCCTTCATATTTATTAGAATATTTCATAATACTATGTAGTTTAATTTTAATTTTTACACTCCATCTATCAATATCAAAACAGGATATAAGAAACTAATGCTGAGGAATTTCAAAAGCTTCAAGTAATTTGTCTAAATATTATAAGTGGGATATTAAAAAATCTTTTAAGAAAAAAGTGCTTTCAGAATATTCTATTTTTGAAGTTTTTTTTTAAGTTTTTCTTCCATTAAAGTCTTGCGAACATTTCTAACAAATTTATTGTTTTCAATGTTATTTTTCAATGTATTTTTGTTATAAGTCCAGCCATTACGTTTTCCATTTCCGTTAGCTCCCATAAACTTCAAAACCAAGAGTTATTATATTTTTTAATAATTGTTATTAGTCACTTAATATATTTAAAGGTATATGATATCTACAAAATTGTAAAGGATTTTGAAATATATATATATTAAAGAATTTTAAGCTTAAGATGAATCTCTAAGTTCTTATCAAGTTTAAAAAGAGGAATAACATTTATTCCTTGATAAATTTCTTGATAACCCTCCTCTGTATAGGCGTATGCAATTATTGGAAATTTATAAATTTTAATTGAATCAATTTTATTAGAAATATCAAATTCAAAATTTATATCATAAGATTCATCATAGGCACTAAAATGAGAACCAGGATATTGAAATGATTCTAATAATTTCATATCTTTTTCATCCTTAAAATCTACTTGCCTACTTTTCCATTGAAATTTATTTGTATCTCCATTAAAGAAGAAAGGAATATCAATAGCCACACTTAAATTTTTAATAATACGACTTAGCATTCCTTTGTCTTCAGGGAGTTCATCGAAATTAATTCTTATAATAACTTCAATTTCATTGTCTTCTATATGAATATCTTTTGCAATCCGTACTGGGTTCCGTTGATCACTATCAAGGTCTTTAATACTTCCAATTTTTTCCATTTCGATGATTGCAATCGTTCCCTCTTTCTCAGTACTGGTCACCTTGAAGCTTTCATTAACAAAATCTCCAAACTCATAATATTGATCTGCTTGAAGTTGTTCAAGGTCTATATCATCCTGCAAAAATCTAAGCCTTAACAAGTTTTTCTTAAATCTGTCAACCATTACTTCTTTTGTTGCAAGTTTTTTACTATCATGATAAGCTTCGGGCCATCTAGTTAAAGTATTTAATAGATTATAGGATTTAGGTTTATAGTCTAACTCAAAAATAGTTCCTCCATCGTTAGGGTTAAGATATACATTAAATATATCTGATTCAATTATGTATTCTGTTTTGCTATCTTTAAGGAAATCAATTGGTGTTATATAAATATATGATTTCATTTTTGGATTTATTAAATTGTTTATCTCATCAATTATTCTCTCAGCATTTATTAGATGAGTATAAACTGAAAATCGTAAAAATTGTAAATAAACTCCACCGAATAAACCATGCCAATAACAATCATTACATTGAGCTTTATAGATCTCATCCCAGGCTTCATCTATTTTTTTAACTATTACGGAAATAAGTTGTTCATTTTGAATTTTCAATAGGTTTTCTTCAGTATTAATTAGTTTATTTCGTACATGAATCATTTTCTTATGCATATTATTAGATTCAGGATATTTTACCAAGAAATATCTCCAAAATCCCCCACGAAGAAATTGATATGTTTCCTTGTTTTCTTCATCCTTTCTTAGGGATTTACGTATTTTCTTAAAATTTTTCCGAATAAGAGTAGGTAAAACCCATTCTTCCATTTTATCGTAACTCGCAGTTGGAAGATATACCAAGCTTCTAGCTGGAAATTGCTCAATATATTCAAAAAGTGATAAAGATTTAATCCAAGGATTATTTTTAATTTGTTCAAAAAATGCTGGAATAAAGGGCTTTCCATTATCTCCATCTTGATGCCCTTGGCCTTCTACATAGCAGATTTGGTGCGTAGTTCCCCAAACGCCCATTTTTTCAGCATCAGATATTAGTAATGCAATTCTATCCCCTTTAGTATCTGCATTTTTTTTTAAATAATCAATAGATAAATAAGTTGGCTTCCATGGTGTTAAATATCTTAATTCTTCGTTTATTGCAAATATTCGCAAAGTTTTTCCTTCATCTTCAGTAATATAGGAATAAAGCGTCCCTTCTTCAGTTATTCCAGTAGAACGGAAATGATTATCATCAACAATCACATATTTTAATCCAGCATCATACAAAAATGAAGGATAATCTGGTTCCCATACCCTTTCTGACAACCAAGCACCCTTAACCTCCAATCCAAATTCATTTTTAATTAAATCTGTTAATTTTTTCATTTGAGCGATTTTATCACGATATGGTATTATGGCAAAAATAGGTTCATAATAACCCCCTCCAATAATTTCTATCTGGTTTCTCTTAGCCATTATTTTTAATTTTTTTATGAACTTTGGTTTATTTTCTAGAAGCCATTCCAATAAGTTGCCCGAAAAGTGAAGTGTTATTTTGATATCCACAAATTTAAAGATGTTATCAATAAGAGGTTCATAAGATTTCTTATAAACATCCTCAATTACCCATTCAAAATTATCCACTGGTTGATGAAAGTGAAAAACAATAGGTAAGTTAATACTCTTTTCAGTCATTTCTATGCATTTACTTTTTATGTTTTAAATATATGTAAAAATTTTTACCTATAAAAGATAACTAATTATATTACTGAAAATTGAAAATTATTGATTTTTATGATAAAAAATAATTTTGATAAAAATGTGATTCAAGGAATATGTAATTCAAATGAGTTTAAGGGATGGCTTCTTTCAAGGAGATGGTTTGGTGATAAATCAGCTCTTTCAAATTTAGAGTTCGATGTTCAATTAGAGTATTTTGAAATCATCGCTGGAAAAATATTCCTTACAGTAACTGAAGTAAAGACTCCTAATTATTCTAAGGCTTATTTTCTTCCTCTAGTTTATTATGAAAAAATAGAAACCATTTTGTCTCCTAGTGAAATAACACGTTCGAATATTATCAAACTTACTGAAAATACATTTAGTAAAAAGTTAGCTCTAACAATTGAAAATGAACAGAAAGTTTTTACACTCAATTTATTAGAGGCGGAGTTTTGTTTATTTTTCTGGAATAAAATGTTATTTGATACAAGCATTTCTGAAAAATTCCCTTCATTAAATTTAGAACTGACCCTTTATACTAAGCAATTTGAAGATGAAATTAATATGAAAAAAGTACAGAACTTAATAGAAGCAGGTTTGTACCCTGATCGATATGAGCTTTCAATTACTCAACTAGGTGGTGGGAATACAACCAATGTCTTATTTTCATTAAATATATTAAATAAAAGAGCTCCTGATCAGGAATCAATTTCTTATGTGTTAAAATCTTATAAGGATTATTCAATAAGCTTAGAACCATCAATATTATATGTTTTAGTAAAAAACAAATTTCCAAATACTCCGAAAATATATGGTACAATTAAATTACGAGATAAAGAAACTATTGGAATAATCGAGAATGTTCCTAATTCTGGAAATATAGGTGACATCTACTGGAACGAACTTAATAATATGATTAATGATGTTTTCAAAGATGTGGACAAGGATTATTCTATTTTTAATGAGAAATCAAATGTTTCTCAATTAATTAAAGAGAGATGTATTGAAACTTTACAGGTATCTTCAGAAATTGGGAAGTATATTAAGAGTCTACATGAATCATTAATTCTACCTGATCAAAAAAGTTATCAATTAGAGTCAGTAGATAGTAATATTTATCTTAAAAATTATACCAAGAGATTAAATTCAATGATATCAGACCTACAAACTCATATGGTTGGTCAACCAGAAAGTGCTTTCTATAACTTGCCAAAAATAAGTTCAATTCTTATAGATATAAAAGACATTATTGAAACATTTCGTTCAGATTTCAAAGATCAAACAATAGAAATTCAACCTGTTCATCAAGATTTACATATGGAACAAATTTTATATAATAAAGAAGAAAGTCAATATAATTTTTACTTTATTGATTTTGAAGGTGATCCTCAACTCTCATTAGAAGAGAAAAAAGGAAAATTCCCTATTGAGAAAGATCTAGCCTCGTTTCTAAGAGCTTTAAGTTATATAAAATTCAACACTTTGCTTAAGTTTATAGAGAATAAGATTATTCGTAAAGATAAGTATGAAGTACCAGAAGAAATTCTTTACAATCTATTCTTCAGGAGAGCTGCGAGACCTATAAAAAAAATTCTTGATAGTGTTCTAAATGTTCTAAATATTTGGGAATCAAAATTAATAGGAAAAATATTGAAAAATTTAACCTCAGACTATATATTGATTACTTATTTCTATATCGAGAGAGCTCTACATGAATTAAATTATGAAATTTTATTCCGACCTAATAAGATAATTGTTCCCATTTTAGGATTAAAAGAAATTGTAGAAAAAAGTTAATGCATACTTTAATTTTCTTTTCATTCAGTTTCTTCTTCTGGTATTTTAGCAAATTCAAATGAAAAATGGGACGATGAACGTTCAATAGGTTGAATTAATTTTTCATACGATGTCCTAATCTTACTCTGACTGCTAATAGTTTCTTCAGTAAAACGCATGTCAAAATTAAATTTGGGTTCATGATTAATTAGTTTATAAGTAAATGCTTCAATAAATTTTCTTGGTCCAAATTTCTTTGAAATTAAAATATATTTTTCTTCATCAATAAATTTAGGAAAGAACCCTAAGTGTTCACATAAATCGAGTTTATATTCAATATTATCAATTTGCCCTTGAAGTCGTGCAATATCATTAATAAATCGAGCAGATTTCAATCCCATTTCCATTTGTTCAGTTTCCTCAAGCCCTTCGAGGAGCTTTCTAAGAAAGCTTTTTTTGATCAATATAAAATCTCGATTATTAAGTGATTTTAATAAATTATTTTGAATGACTAAATATTTTGACATGTCAAGATATTTACGAATAAAATCTGCTTTTGAAATACCTAACTTAGAACGGATTTTTTCAATATTTTGATTTAAATCTTCTTCAATTCTGACAGTTATAACTACTGTTGAACTTTTTTCTGGCATTACTAAATTCTCCTTAATTGTAATTAATGTATTTGCTTAGTATCAATTGTAGTAAAAGTAATAATAGTATATAAATGGTTGCTTTTTACTTTTTTTGTAAAAAATTATATGCACATATATATGCAAATAAAACAATCCAACTTAGTAGATTTGTATATTTATAAAATATATTGCTATTATTATTAATAATATTCCTTTATTTAGCAATTTAGTTATAAATTAGATTTAGTCCAGAGAAACTTATTCAATATAAGAAAAGACACAATTAGAGTTACTTTTGCTATGATTAGGTAAATAGTTTATTTTATTTGCTAAATATGAGTGATAATTCATAATCACACATAAATTGATATTTAGAAAATTTTCATCAAAAATCAATTTAGACAATATGAATGTTTAAAATTTAATATAATGGGATTATAATGGGTTTTTTAATAAGTTTTGAATATATTTTTAATATAATTTATAATTATCTTTAAGAACCGTTTTGATATGAAAATGAATCCAGTTCGTATGATCAAATTATTAAATGGTCGATATTCTACGATCGGCATAGATATTTAAAGTTAAAGGTTTATAGAAATACTAATTTTTGTCAAAAGAATACTTTATTAAATAAATAATTCTAAATTTAAAAAAGAATTTTATTATTTTT
>JBHLPN010000150.1:0-7629 GCA_048939445.1 Promethearchaeota archaeon
TCCCTAATATAGCGTAAGCTTCAATTATCACTTTATCATTTTTATCAATTTTTACTAGTGGAATATTTGGATCGACAGGTATAATTTTAGGATCATTTGAATTCAAATCTCTAGAATATATTTCAATAGGTGTATTTGTTGTATTTGTAACTTCACAAGTTAAAGAAACTTGACAAAGTGGGCATCCAAATCCTCCACAAGAACAATCTCTTGGTAGTTTATACGTTTCTAGGTCAGTAGTTATGGGAATCATACCCAAGCGATGTGATATGATCTCATCATAGAGAGGAGAATCATTTTTTAGTATGATAACTTCATCTACTGCCATAACAGGTATTTCAGAAAGAATAATTCTCCGAATAGCATTTGCCATCTCAACTGATACCCCTTCTACCACGAAAATTAGTTTCCGGTCATTTTTTTCAAGAACTTCGAGACTCAAAACCTTCACTAACTCAAAATTATAATAAGTCTAAAATGAATATTGTAAGATAAGTTTTATTATTCTAAACAAAAAATAAGAATATTAATTATTAATAAAACTTCAAATATTCGTAAGCTTTGTTTTGAGACTGAAAACAATATTTTATTTCTTGGAATCCCTTCCGAAATTCTGCTACTTCATCTCTTACTTTTCTAGGGTCTTTTTTATCGATTATTAATTTCTTAAAAAAATTTGCAATATCCACCATTTCACTTTTACCCATACCAAGCCGTGTAACTTCCGAAGTTCCCATTCTCAAACCACCCGGATTTTGATAATGTCTACCCTGTGCGATATCGTATGGTAAAAGGTTTCGATTTAAAATTATATTTGCTCCTTCTAATAATTTCTCAATATCTCCACCTAATCCAATAGTTTTCTCAAATTCAGTAACATCAACCACAATTTGATGAGATTCAGTAAAACCTTTATGGTCCATTAATACTTTCAATCCTTGGTCAGATAAAGCTTGACCAAGAGCTTTTGCATTATCAATTACATTTTTATGGTATCCTTTTCCAAATTCTAACATTTCTGCTAATGCGATAGACAATCCAGCAACATTATGCAGATGATGATTAGATAATAACGCTGGAAAAGCGCAAGCTCTAAGATTTTCAACTAAATCTTCTCTATTTGATACTAAAGCTCCATGTTGAGGACCTGGAAGTGTTTTATGCGTACTCATTGTCATAGCATCTGCTCCCTCTCTTAAAGGATCCTGGAAATATCCTGAACCAATCAGGCCAGCAACATGTGCTGCATCATAACCAACATATGCTCCAACTTCTTTTGCCACATCACTAAGTTCTTTAACAGGATGAGGGAATAAAAACACAGAACCCCCAAATAACACTAATTCAGGTTCAAATTCTCTAATTATTTTTGCTGACGCGTCAATATCAAGATTCATTTCATCATTATCAAATGCTAAATATTCAACATCTAATCCTCTTGTCGTTCCAGCAGTACCAAATATTTCTCTCCCACTTTTAGCAAATCTAGGACCATGTGAAATATGTCCTCCCCTAACAATAGACATACAACACATTTTTCCATTATTGTCTGAAGTAAATGCATTATACATAACTAAATTTGCTACAACTCCAGATATAGGTCTCACATCAGCATGTATACAATCAAAATATTGTTTGGTAAGTTCCATGCAAATATCTTCAATTTTATCGATATAGGTGCATCCAGCATAAACCCTTTGTCCACTCCATCCTTCTGCATATCGATGTGAAAAATCAGAATTACAAGCTTCATCCACAGCAGGGCTAGTAATATTTTCAGAAGCAATTAGAGGAATTGATTTTTGGAACCATTCATGATGTTCTAATAAAAGATCTCGAATTTCAGCAACTTTTTTATTCAACTTTTATCAATCCTTTCCATTACTTTTAAACTTTAATTAAATAATAACTTTACAATTTTTTTAAACCTTTTTCAGATCTCTTAATACTTTGATAATACATCTTTAAAGAAATAAGAACAATTAATGAAAACTACTTAAGCTAGTTAAGTGTGAAGGATGTTCAAAATATAATAAAAATTACTCTTTAGATTTTTCAAGAATTAGTCTTGCTTCAAATAAATTTAATTTTTTACCAGCTTTTTGCTTTTCTAAAGCTGCTTCTAGTTGCTCTTTTTTTAATTTTTCAATCATTTCATTCCTTTTTGTCATTTCAATGATTTTCGCTCTTGGTATTTTACTTGGTCTATAAGGTTTTTTACCCTTATACATCTTCTTACTTTGGTTCATTAACTTTAAGTATTGTTCATGAAACCGATCAGCTGTTTTTTTATTCTCAATTAAATCTTCTTCAAGTTTCTTCTTAGTTTCTTTTAATTTATCAACATTTTGAAACTCCTCTAACATTTTAGCATGATTTTCTTGAGATTTTTCTGACCATTTGCTTAATTGTTCATAAATTTTATTAAGATTAATCCTTACAATTTCGATCTTTCTCTCAATTTTTAAAATCTCATTGGTTTCCTGCTTTGATAAATACTCTTGTTTCATAGCGGCTAATTCTCTAATTTTATCAATTATACTATTTTCTTCCGATATTTCGAGTTTCTCTGTCTCAATTCTTCTCTCTAAATTCTCAATTTTCCGTTTAATTTGTGTTAATGAGAGGATTTGTTTTTCATCTCTTGCATTTTGTTCAGATTTTTGTATCTTTTTCTTTTCTTCAATTAAATTATCAAGAAATGTTTTGTATTCAATTTTTTTTTCTTTTAATTGTTTAACCTTATCATTCCAATAATCTCTTTTTTTTTTGTATTTTTCCTTTGCTAACTTTAGAGTATTATCAATTTTTATTTCAATTTCTTGGAGATCATTGATGAATTTTTTTGTTTTCTCATTTAAATTGTCTCTTTTCTGCCGTAAATCTTCAATTTGATTTTGAAGGTCTCTAAAAGATGTTCGGGATGTTTGAGCATTCCTGCTTCTTTCTTTACTCATAAATCAGTTCATTAAAGAGTATTTTTAAAAAAGCTTTTTCATAAGTCTAATATATTTGAGAGTTTTAGATTTTTTATATATTTTTTGTAAATAAATTAATAATAAAAGAAAGCTTTCTTATAGAGAATTAAAGGTTTAGATACTTTAGAAATAAAAAGAGATAGAATTTAAAATGAGTTCTAAAATTGTTAAAGAAAATGATCTAATCTTTTTGATTCTTGATGAAAAAAGAAGATGGCTTGTTCAAGCGAAATCTGGGGATACTTTTCATACACATAAAGGAATTCTCGAGTTTAATGATATCATTGGAAAAAAATTTGGTTCTGTTGTGTTTTCAAGACCTTTTGAAACTCAAGGTTATAAGTTTTATATATTAAAACCATTGCCATCTGATTATATTCTTCATATGTCTCGAAAAACTCAAATTATATATCCTAAAGATGCGGGATTAATTTTAATATATTCCGGAATAGGACCTGGAAGTGTTGTTATCGAAGCAGGATGTGGTTCTGGAGCTCTAACATGTATATTAGGTAATTTAATTCGTCCAAATGGGCACATCTACTCATATGATATCAATGAAAAGTCACTCAAAAGAGCAAAGTTGAATATAGCAAAAGTTCAGTTAGAAGATGTTATCACAATCCAATATGGAGATATTTTAAATGATGTTCTTCATCATGAAAATGTAGATGCTGTTATCTTAGATATTGCTACTCCCTGGAACGCTATTGAGAAAGTTAAAGATTATTTAAGGTATAGTGGCACAATTGTATCTTTTTCTCCTACAATTGAGCAAGTTAAAAAAACCGTTTCAGCAATGAAAAATCATAGTTTTATTGAGATAAATACATATGAATTAATAAAAAGAAAAATACAAGTAAAAGAAAATGCCACTCGACCGGAAGTAAGAATGATTGGACATACAGGGTATTTAACATTTGGAAGAAAAATTAAAGATATCGAAAATCCATATAGAGAACAAAAACCAAAAATAAAAGAAATGATAAATATGAATGGAATGCCTTTAAGGGGGTGAGATTTTTATGGAAGTTGACTATCAAGATTTTTCAAAATTAGATATACGAGTTGGTTTAGTTAAAAGCTGTGAAAAAGTCCCAAAATCAAAAAATCTCTATAAATTAATAGTGGATTGTGGAGAGAATAAACTAAGACAAATTATTACTGGAATTGTTCATTATTATACGCCTGAGGAATTAATTAATAAGAAAATTGTTGTTTTAACAAATTTAAAACCTCGAAAAATCATGGGTATTGAAAGCCAAGGTATGCTTCTAGCTGCTGATCTTAACAATGAACCATTCCTACTAAAAATTGATGAGAGAAAATCGATTCCACCAGGAACTAAGATAAAATGATTAAAAACCCTTCAACTGAGCACCAGTTTTGAATTCTTTCTTTTTCTTAAATCGCTCAGTTTTAAAAAAATGCTTCTTTTTTTCTGGCAAAATATCTACGTACTTTCTTAATAGATCTTCAACATATTGCTTGGTAGGTTTACTACTCGTAATTTTGTTAGGTTCAGTCAGATATTCTAAAATTTCTTTATCTTTAGATCCAAAAGATAAACCTAAATTTTTTAAAGGAATATGAACAGAATGTAGGAACCATCCTGATGTTTTTTGGTCATGTGCAACTACTTTTAAAATATTGGCTTCTTCTTTTTTTATTTTAAAATCAAGAAGCTTTCGAGCAGGACGAACTATTATTGTTACATATTCTGGAATCTTATTTCGTTGATTATGGATTTTCTTCAAGAATTCATCGAGTCTTTTAGCACTCATAGTTATTTCATATTTTAAAACTAATCTCTATTAAAAAGAATAAATTAAAATTCATAATTAAATTTATTATTTAGTAGATTTAGCCTACATTCTTTAATAATTAAAGGAATGCAAAATGAGCTTATTAGAAACTCGATTCCAATCAAAATTTGTTATAAAGAAAAAGCTCTGTATCTTAGGTGGGACTGAAATTTATAAGGATGAGTTTCAAAAAAAAATGAGTTCAAGTAGTCTATCAATCGAGAATAAAAGAAATATTGGTGTAAACATAAGTAAAATCGACTTTTCATTGAAGAAAAATGAAAAATTTGAATTTCTTCTATGGAATATTGATTGTAGACAACCAAGAGCTTATTTACGTACGGTCTTTTATAATGGGGCTGATGCCATTATAATATTTATATCGGAAACAAAGGTAAATCAAATTCTACAATACTTTAATGAGATCCAAGCTCGAATTTCATCAATAACAATTGTATTTTGTATAATCCTTGAGCAATATACTCAAGATGAGATTATTAATAGATATTTGAAAAATGATGAATTTGATTTAATAATCAAGTCAAATAACATTCAAATTACTGAAATTTTTGAAGATTCAGAAATTTTAAATCAAATTAGTTTAACTTCCTTGAAGAGAACTAAATATAAAGAAATAGAAAATTATTATTTCATTGACTTTATTCCTTTAAATCTCCTTTTTGACGATTCTGATATAACTGATGAATGTAATGATTATTATGAACCTGAAACTCGTACTGTGAATATCAAGAGAACTATAAATACTGATCAATTGATTGAATATATTTTGAAATTAAAGTTGGATGTATATTTTGAATCTGATAATTGGCTTAAAGTTAAAAATGAAGAACTCGGTAATTTTTCAATTTATCTTAAAAATGGTAATGTTTATTATTATCCAAAAGTGTGTGAGAAATGTAAAGAAAAAAATTGCTTAAAACTCAAAAAAGCTCCATTTTTCATCTGTATTGAATCAGGAGAATCAAAGGGGTGGACAAACATTAATGGATTTGACCAACTTGAACTTCTTGTTTTATCAAAAATTTATGCATTGATTGAAGGAAATGAAAATAATTTACCAAGATCAGTTTTAAAGCAAATTAGATATATTAATAGATGTGAGAAAGGTAAATAGGGAGAAATGACAGCTATATTAAAAACTTTTGAATTAAGAACTAAAGCTTATTGTGATGTTGTTAATATAACAGAACGGGTTCAAGACTGTATTAAAAGTAGTAATATTAATGATGGGATTGTGAACGTTCACGTAGCGGGATCTACTGGGGCAATTTCCACCGTAGAATATGAACCAGGGCTTGTAAAGCACGATATTAAAGAACTCTTAGAAAAATTGATACCATATGAAGAAAATTACGCTCATCATAAAACATGGCATGATTATAATGGAGCTGGACATTTAAGAAGTTTTCTAATTAAAACATCCCAAGTTTTTCCGTTTAAGAATCAAAGATTAATTTTAGGAACTTGGCAGCAGATAATTTTTATCGAATGCGATGAAAAAGCGAGATCAAGAAAGATATATTGTATGGTTATAGGCGACTAATAATTTTCGAGTTATAAAAATAAAAAAATATTATTTATTTTTGATTAGCCTTTTTTATTAAATTATCCAATTCTGTTATTATTATCTGATATTTATCTCGTAGCCGAATTCTCTCGAATTTATCTGTAAGATCCATCACCGATTTATCAAATTGCTTTACTTTTTCCGTAAATACAGGTATTTTTTTGAGTGTTTTATAAGTGTTTTCTTTTAGACTGATCTGGTACTCTAAATTTTCCAAAAATTTATTTTCAACTTCTAACAAATAAATCATTCTCTTTTATGAATTAAATCATTGAATAAAATCAGTATAACTGCTTTTAAAAATATAAATATCATATAAGTGTCATCGAAATTACTGTAAAATCACTATACTTATAGTAATTTTTCTAAAGAAATTGAAATTATAAACATTTGAATATTACTTAGATAAAATCACAATATTATAGCAAACAATATACATTATTGCCTTAAAGTTAAAATTTAATATCTCCCTTATAGTTTGCCAGAAGTTTAAATTAATATAAATCTATTATTTTATTAAAAAAAAAAATAGCATCAATAGGTGAGAGTTGAATTTAATGGAGTCATTCCTAAAAGTTATTATCAGTGGACTCGATAACGCAGGTAAAACTTCAATCTTAACAGCATTAGATAAAAAGTATGATTTTGAGAAAGATATTGTCCAACTTAAACCCACCATCAGAGTAGAATATCACAAGATGAATTTTCTAAGAAGTAATACAGTATTCTGGGATATGGGTGGCCAAGAACAATATAGAGAGATTTATGTAAATTACCAAGATGTATATTTCGATTCTACGGATTTACTTATCTATGTAATTGACATTCAAGATCCAGAGCGATTTGATAATTCACTTGAATACCTAAATGCGATTTTAACTTATTTCTCAGAAAGTAATATGGATGTTCCAATAATTATTACATTCCATAAGTACGATCCTGAGTTAAAGGCTGATGAAGAGATCTTAGCTAATATTGGAAAATTAAGAGAAAAATTATTAGATAAGTATCCTGATTTTAATATTTTATTTCAACAATCTTCCATATATGATATTATTTCTATCATCCAGTTAGTTTCATATGGTCTTTCAGTATTTGATAAGAAATTTTTTGAGCTCTCAGAATTAGTAGAATATTATTTAGAAATTCTTAACACCCAAGCTCTAATTGTATTTGACCGTAATGGTATTATTATTTCTGAATATTATAATGATATCGAGTCAGATGTTTATGTTACATTGTTAGAATCCATGAAAGA
>JBHLPN010000151.1:0-7592 GCA_048939445.1 Promethearchaeota archaeon
ACTATTTCAACTTATTTAAATATGCTAAAAAAGGAATCAACTTTATACAAAGAAAGAGATGGAAGAATTGTCTATTACATTTTTTACGAAGATCCTCCAGTAGGAATTAAGCCTTTTTGGTTTACACGATTATTTTGCATAGTCCCTGCCTACTTTGAAAGAGCAATAAAATTCTCAAATTTGTACATCAAGGCTGAGGAATATGTAAAGCAAAATATTAATGGTTATAAAAGGGAAGATATCAACACTTTAATTAGAAATTTCAAATTTATTGCAGGATTAATAATTTTAAAAGTATTCAAAAATCGATGTTCAAAATGTATATTATGTCAATTTAGTAAGAGAGAAATCTATAAAAAATTGGAAGAGATAATTAGTGTTGCTGTTAAAGACAGATCCGATGTATTACCAGAAGAATTATTAGAAAATCTAATTGACAAGCTTTCAGAAATTCCTACGTTTGATGGAATTAATATTAAAAAAGAAAATCTTGAAAAAGATGTTGCTAAAGAAATACTAAGATGTGCAGATTTATATAAAAAAGATCTCGATTTTCAAATTATGGTATCACTTAGAAGAAAGGATCTAAGACTAAAACAAAAATTAGCATTAGAAGAAGAAAATATAGATTCATAATTTAAAGACTAATAAAAAATAATATACTCTTTTTAAAAATTAGTTGAACTACTTCAATTTAGTAGAAGATTCTTTATAATAAATTAGATCTTTGTAGCATTAAGCGTGATAAGGCTTCAAAAGTTTCTTCAACATTTTCACCTGTCTTCGAACTACATTCTATAAAACCATCTACGTTTCTAGATCTTGCGATATTTACTCCTTCATCTCCTGTAACCTCACGACCATCAACCAGATCTGCTTTTCCTCCAACGACAATAATAGGGAATTGATCTTCAGCCCGAAGTTCCTTTCTAATTACCATTAACCAATCATCAATATGTGCTAAAGAACTATAATTTGTAACATCATACATGAATAAAGCGCCATTGGCTCCTCTTACATAAGTTGGTAACAAAAATCTAAATCGTTCCTCCCCACCGAAATCCCAGATTTGCAGCTTTATCCTTTTTCCGTTGATTTCTAAACTCTTTACTTCAAAATCCACACCAATGGTCATTTTGGAGTCTGATTTAAATAAATTAGTTAAAAATCTTTGAGTCAATGTAGTTTTACCGCACCCAGCATCTCCAAAAATTACAATTTTATAAGTTGCATCATACATGTATTAGGTACCCCACTCGATTAAATTATTATGTAATTGGAAATGCTTTTGTGTATTTTTGTTTCAAGTAAAGAGAGTTTTTGTTTTTTTGATTTGATACTATTAAGAGATCTATAATTAATATCTTTTTCGATATATAAAAATTATTTTGAAGTAATATATTAAGAAGATCATAATATAAGTTTAAAATTTTTTGTCATCCAAATGTATAGATTTATCAATAAAATGGTGGGTTCAATCAAGTTTAAAATATTTAGTTTTGCTAAATCTTTATTCAAGGAACTCATATTGATACTGTGACTGAAACATTACAAACAATGATATCATCTGAAGTATCTCCAAGCTCTTTAATCATAATACCTTTAGCAACTAAACCCCCTTTTACCACGTTAATTGATTTCTCACCAAAAGGTATTGCTTTTAAAACCTTCTTTTCATCAATATTTTCTGGATACGGAGCTCCAATTTTAACGTGAACTTTCAGTTTTAAAAGATCTTTAGGCTCTTTTAGTCCACAGATCTCTATTAATCCTGTTAAACAATTATTTGAGATTGCGTTTTTAATCGCTTTAATAGCAGCATTAGTGCAATCATCGTTATGTCCATGCTGATCAATACCTGAACCTAACTCAACTAGGAAACGTTTACTCATGTATTAAACCAATTTATAATATTATTTAAAATAATAATTATACTTATATTTCTCTCATCAAAAACTTTTATTTATTACCATAAAATTATAATATAGCCTAAATAAAATGAATGAATTTAAGAAAATGTATGAAATAGACGAGGTTAAATATAGGCGTTTCAAACAGAAAAATAATATGTTGTTTAGAAGATTGTGGGATAAAACTTTACCAACTTACCATCAAATGATTGATACAAATATCGAGAAACACATTGAATCGAAGAAAGAAGGTTATTCACGGTTAGATTTTGCCTTAGTAGCGGCAGGTTGGACTGTGTATGAAAGATTCCCTTATGCTTTTGCATGGGAAAGAAAAGGTTTGATAGATACTGGTTATGGGGTAAATTGGATGAAATATAGACATGTTATTGAAAATTTAGAAATCTTCACGAAAACTATTAAAAAAGTAGCACTATTCTATGGAGCATCTTTAGTAGGTATAACAGATGTTAATGAAAAATGGATTTATAAAACAGGATTTGTAAGGCCTGAGCAAACTAGTGAAGCGGAAGCAAAAAAAGATGTCCGTGAAGGAAAGGCTGCTGATGCAATATACGATCAACCTATAGATCTACCTGAAGGTATAAACAAAGTTATTGTCATGGGTGTAGAAATGGATCATGACGCAATTTCGACAGCACCAACTCAACCAGCAGCTGCAGCCTCAGCAATTGCATATTCAAAAATGGCGTTTATTATTTCGTGTTTAGGTGAATTCATTAGAAATTTAGGTTATAGAGCTGTTCAATGTGGCAACGATACAGCTCTAAGTATACCATTAGCAATTGATGCGGGACTCGGTGCTTTAGGCAGGAATGGGCTACTACTTACTCCTGAATTTGGTCCTAGAGTACGTATATGTAAAATCTTTACAGATTTACCATTAATCTCTGATAACCCAAATCAAAGATTTATTGATAAAATTAAAAAATATTGCAAAAGTTGTTTTAAATGTGCTGAAGCTTGTGAAAATGATGCAATTACAACAGAGGAGAACCCTACATTTATCCCTGCTACAATTTCTAACAATCCTGGAGTTAAGAAATATTATGTTGATGTAGAAAAATGTTTTGAATATTGGGTAAAGAACAGTAGTGATTGTGGAAATTGTATTGCTGCATGCCCTTTTTCAAAAATTAGTAAATTTCTCACACCTAATGAATTTTGGCATAAAATATAATTCAATATTTATATTATTAATTCGTTATCTTTCACTGGTAGTCCATAAAATATTAGATTAAATTCTTATCTAAACCATATTTTTTATTATTCTAGAATAAAATTAATATTATTTAATCCTATTTTAACCATTAAATGCATTCTACAATCAAATCTCATATCCTTTGCATAGTAAAATAATACATCTTCTATCGCAAATTTTATGAGCAATTTTAGATATATTTAACAAAACAGAAATAAGTTATAATCTTTATAAATACAAAATTTATTGACATTATCTCAATTTTGAAAATGAAAATCATTGATAAGAAGACTATTGCTGAGATTCTAGCTGAAAAGATAAATATTCTTAAAAAAGAGGAAATTGAGGCACTATTAGAGATACCACCTTCAGAGATCGAATTTACATATGCTTTTCCTTGTTTTAAACTAACAAAACCAGAAAAGAAATCACCTGATTTAATAGCAAAAGATTTAGTAGATAAAATAAAAAAAGTTGAATTTTTTGATAATGTCATAGCAGTTGGGCCTTATTTAAATCTGAAAGTTAAACCAAGATATATACTTGAAAGTATATTTGAATTGAAGGGAGATTATGGAAGGATTCGAGACATTACTAATAATGGAAAAAAAGGGAAAAAAAGAATTGTCATTGAGTACCCTTCCCCAAATACTAATAAACCTCTCCATTTTGGTCATATTAGAAATATATTGCTTGGCAAATCACTTTCTAATTTACTTGAATATAAGGGACATAAAGTTTTTCAGGTTAATTTATATAATAATCGTGGTATTCACATTTGTAAAAGTATGCTTGCATATAAAAAATGGGGGAATAATAAGGACCCAGATAAGAAAAGTGATCATTATGTAGGAGACTTTTACGTGAAGTTTAGCGAAATGGCAGAGAAAAATGTGAATCTTGAACAAGAAGCTTATGATATGTTAAGATTATGGGAAATAGGGGATGAGGAAACCTTAAAATTGTGGAATAAGATGAATAACTGGGTTTTAGACGGTTTTAAAGTCACTTTCGAAAAACTCGGGATCTCATTTGATAAAGAGTACTTTGAGTCAGATTTATATCTAAAAGGAAAAGAGATTATTCTAGATGGAGTGAAAAAAGGAATATTTGAAAAAGCTGAAGATGGAGCTGTTTTTGTAAGATTCCCAGATAAGTTTAACCTACCTGATAAATTCTTAATCCGTAGTGATGGTACCACTATTTATATTACTCAGGATATATATCTTGCATATAAAAAGAAGGAAGATTTTAATTATGATAGATCTATTTATGTTGTTGGAGATCCACAGATCCAACATTTTAAATGGTTGTTTGCAATATTAAATATGCTGGGTTTTAAAGAAGATAATTACCATTTATCATATGGAATGATTAGTTTACCTAGCGGGAAAATGAAAAGTCGAGAGGGAACTGTCGTCGATGGAGATGATGTTATAGAGGAAGTAGAACACCTCGCATTAATTGAGGTAAATAAAAGATATGATGATATTTCTGAATCTGAGAAGTCAAGAAGGGCGAAAATTATTGGATTAGCTGCATTAAAATTCTTTATTTTAAAATTTAGTGCAATTAAAGGTTTTGTATTTAAACCTGACGAAAGTATTTCATTTGAAGGAGAAACTGGTCCTTATATCCAATATTGCTATGCAAGGATTGCTTCTATAATCTCAAAATCAGAAATGCAAGTTAGTACAAATATTAACTGGGATTTATTAATTCATAAAAATGAATTAGCTTTAATAAAACAGTTAGCCTATTTCCCAGAGATCGTAAATTCCGCTGAAGAAACATATAATATTCACTTAATCGCTCAATATTTACTAACTTTATGTCAAATATTTAATTCGTTTTACTCTTCCTGTCAAGTAATATCTGAAGATAAAGAATTAGAAAACGCAAGATTATTACTTATAAAATGTGTCCAGATAGTCATTAAAATTGGATTAAATATCCTGGGAATTGAAACTCTTGATAAAATGTAAGATATATATAATAAAAAAGATATAACAAAATGAAATTTTTTGATTCTAGCGAAAATATTAATGAAGATACGCAATTTGTGATTTTTGGTATACCTTGGGACTATTTGACTTCAATTGATTTACCTGACTCTTCAATCGCACCTGAAAGAATCAGAGATGTAACTAATGATATTGGATGGACATCTGAATTGGGATGGCCAATTACTAATTTCAAAATCGCTGATGTAGGGGATATTCCTATTGAAAAAGTGAACGTAGAAAAGAATATTAATACAATAAATAATTTCGTTGAAAACTTATATCAAACAAATAAAAAGGTAATACCTGTTATGATTGGTGGAGATCACTTTTGCTCTTATCCAGTAGTAAAAACTGTTGGTACACTTTTTAATAAAAAAGAAGAATTTGGTGTACTTTTATTTGATGCACATTTAGATTTTTATCAGGAATGGGATAAAGGTGTCTATTCTCATGCAACAATATCTCACAGAATTTATGATTTAGATTATATTAACAACAAAAATCTTATGATTGTAGGAACTAGAGATATTGATATTCCAGAGTTAGAAATTGCAGAATCAGAAGATATTAAATATTTAAGTGCTTATAAATTGAATCAAGGACTTGATATTTATATAGAAGAAATTGTTAGATTTTTCAAAAAATCAGGTATTAAATTCTTATATGTATCAATAGACATTGACGTATTAAATCCATCTATAGCCCCCGGTACTGGTTTTGCTATACCAGGAGGTTTTTCCTATAGAGAATTATGGAGCATCTTAAAGGAGATATCTAAAAATTTTGATATAATAGGTTTCGATTTGGTTGAGGTTGCACCTAATTTAGATTTAAAAAACAAAATGACGTGTAATTTAGCTGCGAAATTGATCATAGAGCTTATTTCATTTATAGCTAATAAAAAACGGTTATGATTAAGATGTCAGATAAAGATTTAAAGAATTTTTTAAGAAAAGTAAATCAATTTAAAATTACTGATGATACAGATATTGTAGAATTGATTAATTCATTAAAAGATACAGGATTTAATGGAAAAAGATTAGCCCTAGCGTGTGAAATTTATGAAGAAATGATTAATAATAAAGATTGTACAAAATTTTTCGGATTAGCTGGAGCTCTGATTCCTGCAGGATTCCAAAAGATTATCTATGATTTTATAAATGAAGGTTTTATTGATGTTTTAGTAACTACAGGAGCAACCTTAACCCATGATCTCGCAGAAGCTTTAGGATATCGGCATTTACAAGGAGATTTTGAATCAGTTAACCTTGATGACAAATATCTGCACAGAGAAGAAATAAATAGAATTTATGACATATTTATGCCTAATAAAGTATATGAAGGGATTGAAGATTTTGTATCAAAATTAGAAATTACAAATTATCAATTACCAGTTAGCTCTTTTTTAAAATTTCTTGGAAATCAACTTCCTAAAAATTCGCATTCTATTCTTAGAGTATGTTTTGATAGAGATGTACCAATTTTTTGTCCTGCTTTTACTGATTCTGGGTTGGCAATGCAATTAGGTTTTCATCATAAGGACCTAAATTTAAATCATTTCAAAGATATGTTAGAAATGGTAAATATAGCTTGGGATGCGAAAATTGCAGGTATATGTATAGTTGGAGGAGGTGTTCCAAAAAACTTCATTATGCAATCATTGCAATTTTGCCCAAATTCTGCCACATTTGCCATCCAAATTACCATGGATCGCCCTGAACCAGGAGGTTTAAGTGGTGCTACTTTAAATGAAGCTATCTCATGGGGAAAAATAAATGAAAATGCAAAATATTCTACTATTATTTCTGATGCAACGATTGCGTTACCAATAATATTATGGTTTTTAAAAAAATCGAAGAAAGAAAAATGACTTTTATAATATTCCTCTTAACTTCTGGTCAACAGTTTGTGAATCAGATCCAAAAACTTTATCAAGATTTTGCTTAAAATCTTTAAATTGAGATACTTCTGATAAGTTTTTTCCAGAATGTAAAGATTTAAAATCTTTTAATACGCTTTTCAATAATGGTTGTATAACCTTATGAATATATTTCTCTATTTTTTTCTCTTTATCTAAGATAGCATAAGAAATAATTAACTCAGGATCTATGCTATCTTCACTCATTATTTCATCTTCTGTGAAAGTAATAATATATTTTTTTCCCTCAAAATATTCAATAATATCCTTCGAAAAAGTAGATTGAGCAAAATTTAAAATTGCGGTAAGCAAGCCACTTCTTAAGTCTGTATCAATTTTTCCCATTGATGTTTTATGATAACTTTTTTTTACTAATGTAAATCCTCTGAATAATAACCCAGCTTCTCGAACTACCATTTTGAAGTATTAAAATTAAATATTTTAGTTGGTTAGCAATTATATCTTTTTATACAATCAATTCAATATTTTAATTATAAAAACTTTAAATAATAAATTCTTTGATTATTTACCTATTT
>JBHLPN010000152.1:0-7574 GCA_048939445.1 Promethearchaeota archaeon
ATTTATGGGATTTTAGATATTTTCCATTATCAGCGTTATTTTTTATTCCCTTCTCTGTCTTGAATTTTGAGTCAGCGTTTGTAATTTTTAATGTTTTTAATGTATTTCTTAATATTTTGATTTGTATTCTTCTCTATAAAACAATAATTTTGATTAGAAATAAAGATCATGAAGAAGATGATAAAAGAATTATATTATATATTTGTATTTATTTGATGGGTTTACCACATATATTGAATTATGTATACGGACAAATCAATCTATATATAACATTTTTTATTGTATTATCTCTTTATATTTTTCTTAAATATAATAATCTTAAATGGCAATTAGTGGGTAGTCTAATTTTAGGAATAAGCATTATCATAAAACCTACTGCTTTTTTTCTAATTCCCTTTCTGATTATTTTAAATTTCAATATAGAGAAAAAGAAGTTAAAATTCGATTTTCTGATAAGTTTAATACGTGTAATAGGAGTTCTAACACCTGTGTTATTGAATTTTATATTTTTTTTATTATATCCAGCTTTATGGGAAGGTTTTTTAGATACTAATTTTACCGGGAGTAATCCAATTGCATTAAATTTTTCCTTTAGTATTACTAAGCTAATTACAAATTTCTGTTATTCTTTTAATATCCCATTTAATCAACTCTTTATCTTAATAGGAGTAATTTGTGTTGTTGGAGGTTTAGGATTTATAATTTTCTTAATTAGGAGATTTGAGAATAGTTCTATCATATATGGCTATGCTTTTGGCATTCTTATTATGTTGTTTGCATATTTTGATTCATGGGATCATCATTTACTCAATTTAACACCAATTTTAATAATAATTATATTTAATCTGCCACGGCAATCTACAATTACAGAACCTATAAAACTAAGTTTATTTTTCTTTAGTTTTTTCGATCTTGTGTTTGTAGGTATTTGGTACCTAATATATCCATTATTTCCATATAATTTTGAGGCTACTTTCTTTCTAATTTTAGCTTTCTATGCTATAAGCAAGTATTGTATCGTTACACAAGAAAAGAAAAACGAGGTGATTTAAGAAATTGAAGAATAAAAGACTATTTTTTAATTTTATCATTTTTCTTTTATTACTTAGCAGTATTGCATTAGACGTTAAAGCTATTAAGTATAGCATAGGAGTTTATGAGGATCAAGAGCTAATATGGAAATGTAATGTTTCTAATCTAATAGAAATGGACTCAATTTTTGGTACTGACTGGAATGATTCTGGAATTTTTAAAAATTTAAGTATAGGAAAAAGAATGAAATGGAAAATAAACACTGTCGAAGTAAATGAAACACATCTTAAACTAAATTTTAGTATTTGGGAGTGGACAAGTGAGAGCACCTGGGGAGTTAAGAATAATGACTCTGAAATAATTTATTACTCCAATCCACAGGATTACTCTCAAGATTTGAATTTCTCTCATTATTCATCTTTAGTACCATTTTTGTTTCCCATTCCTGTAGGTGAATATTTAGGTGGTTTAAGGTTAAATGATTGGTATGAGGTGGATAATAGAGTCCTACCTACATTGAATGTTGAGATTGGGAGAAATGAGTTAGGTTTTCCATCAAAAGATATAAAAATAATTGCGATCTATAACGATCAAGGAATTTTAAACTCTTATAAACTCTACATTAGAGAAAATGTAGTCATTCTTGACATTTCTCTTGATTTCTTACCTTTTTATGTAATCCCAACATTAATTGGTTTAACAATCATTTTTCCTCTTACTTTCACTGTTTATATTCTAAGAAAAAGAAAAACAAGAATACATTCTTAAGATAATTATGGTTAATAGACTATGAATTTGAAGACTGTCCTACTAAAAATAAAAAGAAGATTTATGGAGTTATGGAGATATAAGATTTTTCAGTATGCATTTTTCGTTCATGGATTTCATTTTATATTATCATTTATATTAACCTTAATATTTTTCAGGGAGCAGAATGACTTTTTAGTATATTATAAGGTAGGGGAAGTTTTTATTCATGATATCAATGATCTCTATAATAGAGCTAATTATTTATGGCCATTTAGATATTTTCCAATTTCTGCTGTTATTTTTGTACCTTTTTATTTACTTGGATTCGATTTGGGATTTATCTTATTTAACTTATTAAATTTATTTTTGAATATTTTAATCTGTACACTCCTATATAAAATAATCATTTATATTAGAAATGATGATCATGAAAGAGAGGACAAAAGGATTATTACATTCATTTGTTTATTTTTAATGGGTTTACCAAACCTTTTTAATTATATTTTGGGTCAAATTAATTTATATATAACCTTTTTACTTTTACTGTCAATTTTTCTATTTTTAACACGTAAAGGTCTTAAATGGGATTTAATATCAAGTGTTATTTTAGGATTTAGTGTAATTATAAAACCAATTGCTATTTTTATAATACCTTTCCTATTGGTTTTTCAGGTAAGTTTTAAACAGAAAAGATTTGAATTTAAGGCTCTAAAAAGCCTTGTTAGAATAATTGGAGTTTTATTACCGATATCATTAAATCTTTTCTGGTTTCTGCTTTATCCCGCTCTATGGGAAGGATTTTTATCAATTAATTTTACAGGTGAGGAGCCAATTATTTTAAATCACTCATTTAGTTTAACCAAAATTATCTTAAACTTTTTTATCTTTTTCAATATATCCTATAATCCATTATTCATATTTCTACTCATTTTGATCATTATTGGTGGATTATGTTTTCTTGTTTATGTTTTTCGAAGGGTCAATGAGAATTCTATAATATTTGCTTATGTTTTTGCTCTTTTAATAATGCTACTTGTTTATTACGATTCTTGGCCCCACCATCTTTTAACCCTAATACCATTTTTGGTAATTTTGATTTTCTATTTACCTCAAAATTCTGAAATAACGAAAAAGTATGTAAAACCTAGCTTCATCTTCTTAAACTTTTTTGATCTAGCATTTATGGGAATTTGGTTTATTATACAATATTGGTTTCCCTTTAATTTCATGAGTACGATATTTTTAATATTAACTCTTTATGGATTAAGCAAATATTGTTTAACTGACGATTCGAATAATCAAAAAAGTTGATCTTTCATCTTAATTATTTGAAAAATATTTAAGATAAAAAATTCTAAATATAATCATTGAAAAGATAATAACTGAAAGAAAATTCCATTAATTATAAGACAAATTAGCAATTTAAAATAAAATGTTTCAATTTTATCCACCACCATTATTACTAATCTTTGCTCCAGCATTTCTCTTAGGAATTCTACATACTTTGATTCCATGTGAAGATAAAGCTATATTCTTTTTTTGGTCTTTTGGTATATCAAAAACACCAAAGAAGAGTATTTTTATTTTAGTTGTTTATGGATTAGGATTAATATCTGCCAATTTGATAATTGCAGCCATAACTGTAGTGATTAGTCTTGTCCCCCGGTTTTTAGTGCCTTGGGTTGGTGAAATAGAATCATATACTATTAATTTTTTTGGTGCTTTAACTTCTATGTTTGCTGGAATTGTTTTATTATTCTTTATTACGAGAAAAGGATACATACCTCATTCAAAGAGAAAGGATGAGATATTTCAGTTTAATTGGGAAAAGAAGAAGACACCTTATTTTTTTGGAATTTTAGCTGGTTTTGCTCCTTGCATTTTTGAATTTCTTATATATTCCCAATGTTTACAATTTTCCTTAGGACATGAATTAGGATTTATTGATGGGATTTTTACTGTATTTTATTTTTCTCTAGGAACATTTATAGGACTTTTTCCACTAGCTTTAGCAAAACATGGAACATCTCATATTAGAAAATCAAAAGAGCTTAAGAAAAATTGGATTTTAATAATAATGATATTGATCATTATTATTTTTAATACTGTCGTCATGATATTATCATTTCTAAGAATTCCCGTATTTCCAGAAGTGTCATTTTAGGAGATTCTGGATTTAAGTATAGCTTCGAATAAAAAATTTAAAAATCTATAGAAAATTCAAATGTTATTGAAGCAATAAAATTTGGGCTATATAAAAAATATTAAGCACGAATTTTTTTTAATATAATAAAGATTCATATTTTAAAATTTGATTTAAAACTATGAAATGTTTATTCTGTGAAAGCCAAAAAATCGATTTTACGTGTGAGAAATGCAAATCTAGCTTCTGTATTAATCATTTAGCTACAACCGAAATACATGAATGTAGAAAACATAATATTGTTTATTCAAAAGTAAAAGCTATTGAAAGAAATTACAAATGTACAGTTGTAGAAGATAGTGAATGTCCTGTATGTAAACATCTTCTAAGACTAGAAAGATTATCTTCAGGGCAATATTACTTAGAATGTACAAATCCAAAATGCCCAGAATCATGGAATTCATATTTAAAAACACCAGGGTTATTTTTTCCTTCAAAGGAAAAACTTGCAAGAGAAGCATTAAGATATAATCTCATTAAAGGGAATCGGATGATCTTGTGCAGCAAGAGATTGCGTCATATTATTGGAAAAGAAGTCTGTCCTAAATGTTTTCTAGACTTGTTAAAAATAGCACCAATAACTAACTTTTCAACCATTATGAATTCATTTAATATTTCTGCTGAGCAAATGATTAAATTTATTACCAAATATATGGAAGAAGAGCGAATCTATGGGATCATTGACCAAAAAAATCAGATGTTTTATTATATATCTTCTGAGATGCGTGAAAAAATATTATCAAAATTTCAAGAGGAAGGTGCAATCAAAGTATCAGATCTAGGTGTAATGCTTGATATGAGTTCTGAAATTGCTCTAAAGGTGATTTACAAGTTAATTAACCAGTTCCAAATAAAAGGTTCATTCTCATTAAACAAGGATATGTATTATACTCAAAAATACATATTGGATAATTTAATAAAAGAGATTAATAGCAAGGGTAGAGTATCTCTTAAAAATCTAGCTAATTTATTTAATATTCCGATAGAACTTGTTAAATCATTTTGTGTTAATTTAATGAGAACTAAAGCTGTAAATGGATTTTTCGCCGATCGAGGAAATGAAGTTATTACAGCTGATCAAATATATAAAGATATTAAAAGCTACTCAAAAGAAACTGGATTATTTGAGCTTTCCAAACTCGCCTCAAAATTAAAGATTGCAGTTGAATTGGCACGGAAAAGTCTTCATGAGTTAATTAAAACTGGAAATATTAATGGATTATTCACTCAAAGAAGAGAGTTCATGACTAACAAACATATGGAGAAAAAAATAAGAGAAATCGCTAGAGCTTATAGAACTATGCCTTTAAGAGAACTTTCAAATCGATTAGGGGTGACTGAGTCGAGTATAGAAGAAAATTTAGCACAGATAATAGCACGAGGAGATATTGATGGCTACATAGATATGGCAAAAAGAACATTTGTTGCGTACAGTGTTCCTATAGAAGCAAAACCTCAAGCTAAAACAACGGTTAAGGAACTTACTGATAAAAGTAAGATTGAAGTTGTGCGTGATTATGATTTTGTGGGTGGACAGTTACACTACAAAACGGCAATAAGAAATAATAGTTCTATGGCAATCAATTCAGTAAAAGTAATTCTGGATGTTCCCACAAGCTTTAAAATAAAAGACCCTCTTATCAATATTCCTGTTATCGAAGCAAAAAATTCTCGGGGTGTTGATTTCTATTTAGAACCAAAAGAATGTGGAATCTCTTCAATTGGAGGTACAGTTATTTATAAAACTGCTGATGGAACTAAACACACAACTCATATAAAAAAGAAAGAAGTCCAAATAAAATGTCCTCTGGTTGTATCATGTTTAGCGACAATTGAAGATATTCAATTAGCAATCGCAGATCTTCCGAATGATGCTCGGGCATTTTTGATCGCAGACTTAGACCCACGTTTAGCTTTTAGAGCAGCTGTAAGAACAATAAAACGCTTTGAAGTAAGCACAGTAACTTCCCATGAAGGAAATGATAACAAGGGCAAATATGAAGCGGAAAGTTGGCATTGCTCAGAAGCAAAGGTAGGAGGGGGAAGAATTATAACGCGAATATATGTTTCTGAGTCAAATCAATCATTAGAAGTTAGAGTCTGGTGTAATCATGCTGGACAATTAACAGGATTCTTAGCTAAAGTGATTGAATTATTATTCGAAGAGATCAATTTAATAAGGAAGATTAAGAGCGAAGAACGTGAGAAAACAATAGATGTAATGGCTATCACCCAGAATTTAGCAGAGATGTCAGACTATTGTATGCTAAGATGGAAAGCCCAAAACATTAGAACTAAGTTACATGATACTTTTGTTAGAGTGAGAAAAATAATGGGAGATAAAGAAGCAATTCTAGGGAGAATGGAATTCTGGTTAACAAACTTAAATAAATATGGAAAAGATGATAAAATTACGGATGAAGATGCTGACAAACTTGTTGTAGATCTAGAGAATTTTCGTAATGTCATTGCTAGATCTATCAAATTATGAGCTTATTTTGCCTAAAAAAAGATTTATAAACTTTTAAACCTATATTTAATATTAAAAACAAAGAAGTTGCCAATATTATGCCAATTATTTCTGTATCGTTAAATGAGAATCTTAAAAAATTTATTAACAAGCTAGTCTCAAAAAATCATTACGAGAATAAATCTAAATTGATTAGAGATGCCCTATTACGCTTGATGTCTACAGAGGATATCTCATCCAGTCTAGATGCATCTAGTGACTTTATCCCTCAAGTAAAAAGTATAATTGGTAATATGATTATTGTCGCTCCTAATGAATTCAATGTTCAAAAGAGATTAAACAGAATTGAAAGTGAGTATAAAGAACAAATTGTTAGTAAAAATCAAAATTTTGTGAATCAAAATTTTATTACATTCATGGTATTTGATGGAACACTTCAAGATTTCCAAAAACTCGTTGTTGAAATAAACAGTATTGAAGAAATAAAGAATTTCAGGTATTTAATTATAAATTAATAGTATCTAATTTTTTGGGATTTACCTGAAATTATAAATTGCAGTTTTGAACAATCACAATTCGGCTTTAGTGAAGTCAAATGGGGAAAAACAAATATGGAACAGGTTTTCAAAAACCAAAACAATCAAAAGGAGGAAGTTCTAAAAAGGTAGGAGCTCCTATCCGTGGGGGAAAAATAAAAGCGAGTCATATTTTAGTTGATAAGTTAAGTAAAGCTCAAAAAATTTTCGAAGATTTACAAGCAGGGGAAAAATTCGAACATTTAGCAAGTAGCTATTCCATATGTCCAAGTAAAAAACGCGGGGGAAATTTAGGTGAATTTGCTAAAGGTGATATGGTTCCTGAATTTTGGAGCGCAAGTACTAAATTAAAAATCGGTGAGATTTCCCAACCTGTAAAAACTAAGTTTGGATACCATATCATCAAACGTACAGGATAATAACAGAAAAAATCCCAAGTCCCTTGCGAGGATAATCATCCTATAACTATAATTTCTTTATAGGAATCATTTTACTTAGTTTATATTTTTAATTTAACAAAGCTCTTATCTTTTTATAACATCAATCAGTATTACTACAATAAATGATATAAAGAACCCTCCTG
>JBHLPN010000153.1:0-7573 GCA_048939445.1 Promethearchaeota archaeon
AAAACTTTCATTGAAAATTTTTTAATGTTAAAATTTTAAGATCTAACTTTTTGAAACTCAATTTAAATATTTCAAAATTTATTATACTATATTAATTATTGAAATGTGTGTTTGGTGTCTTTTTCTCTCTCAGCATTTACTTAATAATTTGTAATTACTTTAACAATTAAACCTATTTTATTGTAAAATTTATTATAATCTAACTTTTATATCATGTTTCAAAAGATATATTTTTAAGTCATATATGGTAATAGTTCTTCTATGAAATAAAGAGGCTGCTAAAACAGCTTCAGCCCCAACATTAATCGCTTGATAAAAATGTTCAAAATTCCCAGCACCACCCGAGGCAATAATCGGTACTGAAACAGATTTTGAGAGTTTACTGATTAATTTCAGGTCATAACCTGTTTGAGTTCCATCCTTATCCATGCTTGTAACAAGCAATTCTCCAGCGCCTTTTTCTACTACATCTTTAGCCCATTTTATTGCATCAAATCCAGTAGATTCTGTTCCTGATTTAATATATACTTCCCAACTATTTCCTTTTTTCTTTACATCAATAGCAACGACGATGGATTGGCTTCCGAACTTATAAGAACCTTCACTGATAATTTTAGGATTATTTACGGCTGCAGTGTTAATACTTACTTTTTCTGCTCCTGCTTTGATAATATCAGTAATATCCGTCAAATTTCTGATACCTCCTCCTACAGTAAAAGGAATATATACCTCTTCAGCAACTTTACTAATGGTCTGAATTATACTTCTACGTTTTTCTAATGTTGCTGATATGTCTAGAAATACTAATTCATCTGCACCTTGTGAATTGTAAAACTTAGCTAATTCTACAGGGTCTCCACTATCTTGTAAATTGTTGAATTGAACACCTTTTACTACTCTACCATCTTTTACATCAAGGCAAGGGATTATTCTTTTTGATAAATTTGTTCTATCATATCTTATTATCAAATTCTTTAGATTTTTATTGCTTATTTTATTGTTATATAACGCTTTTCCAATTATTACTCCATCTGTATAGCCTAGAACGTGTTCAATATCATTTATATTGCTGATACCACCAGACGCTATTATTTTAGTGGTTGGACGTTTTATCATTGAAAGTTTTTTATATATCTCAATATTAGGCCCAGTTAAGGTTCCATCGCGTGAAACATCTGTTATTACGAAGTTTGAAAATCCTTGATGTTCTAAATTCTTAAAATGAGATTCCAAATTAATTTTGGTGCCTTTAATCCATCCTTTTATCCTTAAATTAGTATTTAGAACATCTAATGCAACTATTATATCATTTTTGTATTTTTTCATTGAATCCCTAAAAAGAGCTTGATTATCAATAGCGATAGTCCCAATGATAACTTTGTTCACTCCTAGGTCTAACAAATCCTTAATTGTTCTTTCTGTCCTAATTCCTCCTCCTAGTTGAATTTTACAACCCCATTTATTACTTTCTTCAATAAGAGACAGGATGACATCATAATTAGGATCAATTTTAAATTTGCCTGATTTTGCACCATTTAAGTTGATAATATGAATTTTTCCTGCCCCGAGTTGTAAAAAATACTTGAGTATCTCGATAGGTTTATTAGAATAAGTGTTAATTCGGCCAAAATCTCCTTTAAATAACCTAACAACATTACCATTATAAAGATCAATCGCTGGAATTATGATTTTCATTATCAAATCACCCTTTAATCAAAGAAATGAAATATTTAATTATTTCATCTCCTGTTTCTTTACTTTTTTCTGGATGAAATTGAGTACCAATTATATGATCTTTTAAAACAATAACAGGAATAGATATTCCATGATTAATATGAGAAATGATCAGCCTTTTATCATTAGGATTACAATAATATGAGTGATTAAAGTAGACATAGCCATAGAAATAAGGCTCTGAAGTGGGGATTAATCTATTCCATCCAGTATGAGGAATTCTAATATTGTTATCTCCCTCTAGTCTAATTACCTTACCTGGGATGACACATAATCCGTTAACACCTACAGATTCTTCGGAGTTTGAGAAAAGTAGTTGCATACCTAAGCAAATGGCCAAAGTAGGAACTTCTATAATTATATCCTTTAACTGCTCGAATAAATCATATTGTTCTAATTCTATGATAGCATCTCCAAAAGAACCGACTCCAGGAAGTATTAATCCTTTTGCTTTCCTTATCAAAGTTATATCTCTTGTAATAATTACATCAGAATAGAACCTTTTAATACTCTTCTGAATGGACCGAAGATTTCCGCTTCCATAATCAATTATTGTAATCATTCAAAACCCCACCTTATAATATTCCTTTGCTCGATGGAATTCTCTTAATTCGTTTTGAATCAATTCTAGAGGCATAATCTAAAGCCTTCCCGAGAGCTTTAAATATTGCTTCTGCAATGTGATGATTATTTTGACCATATAAAATTTTAACGTGAAGTGTTATTTGGGCATTAATTGAAAAAGTATAAAGAAAATGTTCGAGTAAATCAACGGGTATCAAGTTTTCTTCCTTAGATCCTAAAAATGGATTTATCCAATTGATTTCTTTAACAAAATATGATCTTGAAGAAATATCAACAGCAACAAACGCAAGGGTATCATCCATCGGAAAAAAGCAATTCCCAACTCGTGCGATTCCAATTTTGTTTCCAAGAGCTTTTCTAAATGCCTTGCCTAAAACAATAGCTATATCTTCAATAATATGATGATTATCAACATTAAGATCACCAATTGCAGTAATTATCATGTCAAATGAACCGTGAATCGCAATCTGGGAGAGGAGATGATCGAAAAAGCCTATGGATGTATTAATTTTATAATCACCGGTTCCATCAATGTTTAAGTCCATTTTGATATTTGTTTCTTTGGTTTTTCTTGCTAATTGAGTTTTTCTTTCCATTCTAATTTACCTCAAAATATAATTTTAATATTTCTATTACTCTTTTCATTTGTAAACTTGTACCTATTGAAATTCTTAGGCAATTTGAAAGTTCTGATTTGAATCTCCGTACTTTGATTTTATACTTAAGGAAATGTTGATGGAGAGAATCTGAAATTTCAGGAGATTGAAATCTCAATAATATAAAGTTTGCCTCACTAGGATGAATATAAAATTTTCTATGAATTTTTCTCAATCTAATTAGAGCTTTATAAAAGTTATCTCGAATTGATTTAATTTTGTCAATATTCGCTGAAACTTCTTTTTGGTTATTTAGCACCAGTGATCCGAATTGTGAAGCTAGTCTATTAACATTATAAGGGCTTTTTATACAATTTAATATATTTATAATAGATGGATTTGCTATTATATACCCTAATCTTAAACCTGCGAGAGAATAAGATTTACTAAATGACCTTGATATAATTAAATTATTGTATATTTTTATTAAATCCACCATGCTTGATTTATCACTGAAATCTATATACGCCTCATCAATTATTACTAATTTTTTTAGTTCTAACAGTTGTTTAATAAAATTGAGAGATATTAACATCCCATCTGGGTTATTTGGTCTAGCTAGAATTATAATATTTGAAAATTTGGCTTTCTGCATAAAACTATTTTGATCTAAATCAAATTGAGCTATACCAGTAGCATTATTGAGCTTAAGTTTTAAGAGTTGGGATTCAAATTTCGCACCGTTTATTTTCGTATAAAATTCATACATTGAAAAGGTTGGGTTAACACTTAAAACAGTACTTTTTGGTGTAGAATAAGTTCTAATGATAAGATCTATTAGTTCATCAGAACCAGATCCAATAAGTAGAAATGAGGTTGGTATTTTGAGGTGTTGAGATAAGTCATTTAAGAAAGTTGTTGAATTTGGATCAGGATAATTGTTCAAGGATTTTATAAATTTTGGAGAAGAAAAATTTCTTATGGGCGGAGGAAATGGATTCTCATTTTTATCTAAATAGATTATCTCATTTTCATTATTTATTTCTTTTAAATATGAAATAGAATTCAACTCCTTAGATAACAATAATCTCTGTATTGTTTTAGATGGTAGGATTAATGGGTCTTCTTTATTCAATTGATTCCTCTCCTTTATTAATTTTATTATTATATCTTCTCATACTTGCTGCATTTGCATGTCCTGTTAAATTTTCGTAATCTGCTATCTTTTTAGCGTATTTTGATAAATTAAGACCAGTCTCTTTATTCAAATAGACAAAACTTATAATCTTAATAAAATCATATACAGTTAAAGCAGAAGAAAAGCGAGCGGTACCATTTGTAGGCATTACATGACTAGGTCCTGCAATATAGTCACCTAAAACTTCAAAAGAGTTTTCTCCAATAAAAATTCCTCCTGCATTTTCAATTTGATTTAAAAGTGTCATAGGTTCTTTAACCATCAGTGATAAATGTTCAGGGGCAAATTCATTTGAAATTTGAATTGATTCTTCTACTGAACTTGTCAAAATAATACCTCCTTTGTTTTGAAGAGATTCTTTAATGATAGATTTTCTCTTCAGTGTTTTAAATTGCCTAACCAACTCTTTCTTGACAGAAACGCTTAGATTTTGAGAAGAGGTGACTAAAATTGGGATTGCTAAATAATCATGTTCTGCTTGTGCTAACAGATCTGAAGCAATTAAAGAAGGATTTGCAGTTTCATCAGCAATTATCACTACTTCAGTTGGTCCATATATACCATCAATTCCTACAGTTCCATAAACTTCTTTCTTGGCCAAATTTACATAAATATTTCCTGGGCCTACAATCTTATCTACTCTAGGAACTTGATTAGTACCAAATGCCATGGCTGCGATTGCTTGAGCACCGCCCATTCTAAATATACGAATATTTGCTCCTAATTTTTTGATTAACCCACAAGTTGCAAAGATAATATTTGATAAAAATCCGTCTTTATTGGGGGGAGACGCAAATATTAAATCTTTAGTTCCTGCTACAACAGCAGGTATAGCGGTCATTAATATTGAAGAAAATAATGGAGTTATTCCTCCTGGAATATAGATTCCTATCTTTTTAATCGGTTTTATTATTTGCCCTATTTGCCCTCCAAGGTTATAATTCATCCATGATAAGAGGGGTTGAGACATGTGAAACCTATATATTCTATCACTCGCAATTTCTAAAGCTTTTCTTAATTCTGGATTAATAGCCCCGAGATTCGCTTCAAAGTCAACATTAAATATTTCAAATTGATCTATATTTACATTATCCAACTTTAAAGTCCAATCTTTGAGTGCAATATCTTTTCTTTCCTTGATATCCTTAATAATAACTCTTACAATTTCCTCTGGAGTCATATTTTTACCCGTATTTGTATCGATGGATTCTCTTTTTAATATGGTGCTTCTGGCCTCTTCTGTTGTGTATATTTTAATCATCATATATCCCCAAATTCTTTAATAATTTTATATATCTCAAGGGTTCTTCCTCAAAAATGTATAATGTTGGCGCAACAACTACACCACTGCCACCAATTGCCCTTAAATTTCTTATGGCATCTTGTAATCTTTCTTTCTCGACAATAATATGAACAGCATACATTTTTTCACCATTTCTTGTAAAAACTGTGGATATAGTAGGTCCTTGAAGGCCTTCAAGACCTTCTTTTAAAAACATTGCCTTAACAATTTTCTCACTGCTTTCTCCTCTCATATTTACAAAAACCGACACAAAATTTTGAGCTCTTAAAGTAGCTTCGATATATTCAATTAACTCACGAGTTATTGCTAATACAGTGTCATTTTTTAGTGCTGTTCGATTTCCAATAAGAACCGCCTCAGAAGTCAATATTTGACCACCTTTTACCATTTTTAAACGATTATCTTTTAAAGTTTGGCCTGTTGATACAAGGTCAACTATTATATCACTCTGTCCCAACTCAGGATAAACCTCAAGAGATCCATTTGCTTTAATTAGTTCATGAGAAATATGAAATGAATTTAAAAACTGTTTAGTAAGTTTTGGAAATTTAGTAGCCACTCGAATTATTTTACTTTTCTGTTTAATCTCATCTATTGATTTTTCGGACCATTCTTCAGGAATAGCTATTTCAAGGCTGCATTTACCAAAATTTAACTTATCATGTATGATTACTAACTCGTTTTCATTTCCAGATAAATGTTCAAGGACTAGATCATAACCAACTATTCCCATTTCTATAGACCCATTTAATACGCCCCTAACAATATCTACTTGACGTTGATATACCAGTTGGAGATTAATGGGTCCTTGTATTGATCCAATATATTGTCTGTTATTTCTTTGTATATTGAACCCACAATTTCTTAAGAATTCCTGAGTTTCGATTTCCATCCTTCCTTTTGATGGGATTGCTAATCTCACTTGGCGTGATCTAGATTTTAGAAATGAATCTTTTTGCTTTAATTCCATTTATTACGCCTCCATAATTCATTTACAATTTCATCTGGGCTAATTTCCTTTAAAGCCATTAAAACAAGAATGAAATACGTTAGGTCAGCAATCTCCCAAATTAAGTTCTCTCTATCAGTATAATTTATCAACTCAAGACTTTCCTCGCGAATTTTAGATAATAATAATTCTTTATTCACTGCCAGTTTTTTTGTATAGGATTCTGTTATTCCAGAGTTTTCAATACGATCATTTATTAAATCATAAAGATATTTTATTGAAAATTGTTCGTTATGAAAACAAGAATAAGCTCCCTTATGACATGCAAAACCTTTTTGTTTTACTCTAAACAATAATGCATCAGCATCACAGTCATATAAAATTCTCTGTATTACTTGATAATTACCTGATTCTTCCCCTTTTATCCATACACGGTTTCTCGACCTGCTGAAATATGTCGCGTTTCTAGTTTTAATTGTATGTTTCAACGACTTTTGTGATGAATATGCAAGCATTAGAACACTATTGTTATCATCTTGTACTATTGTAGGAATTAATCCATTGGATTTCTCAAAATCTAATATCTTAAACAATAGATTATCTATGAGCGAATAATCGGTTGTTGAATTAAAATTTATGATCTCATTGCTATTGGTAGATTCAAGATTAAAAATTTTTATTCCATTTTTTATGAGTAATTCCTTTAGTTCTTTTTGGTTAGGTTTTACGCTAATCCATAAACTAACTCTTTTAGAAGCTTTCTTGAGCATCCCATCTTTTATAAGTGTGATGAGGCTTTCCTTTCTCGCTTTAAGAATAAGAGTTAGAAATAAATCCCAATTTCGTTTTACGAATACCTCATCTATAAACTCTGTTAAGCCTCCCAACACATCCATATCCTTTACATTAATTTTTAATAATAACATAATATTCCCCCCAAACTGAAATAGATTTCAGTTTGATTTAATTCCGATGAACAATCGATTACATATATTATTCTAGTTCATCGGAACTATTTATGATGTAGCCAATGATGTACGATTGAAATTAGATCTTTAAAAGAATTAACTGGTACATCATTCGATCTAATAATGCGATGGTTATTAAAGCCATGCACGAAGAAAAAACTCAATATAGTAAGATTTAGGTTAAGCAAATTTTTTTCATAAAAGGCCATTCAACCCACCCTATATTAAGTTCGTTTTATT
>JBHLPN010000154.1:0-7571 GCA_048939445.1 Promethearchaeota archaeon
CCATAAAACCCATTAGATGCATTATTTCTAACAATTTGATTATAATTGCTCTCATATAATTCTATACCATAATAGGAGAAAGATATATTGTTAGATCTAATCATATTGTTATGACTTTCCTCTAAATAAATTCCGGGCTCTTCATTGTTATCTAAAGTGTTATTTTGTACTGTTATAGCATGAGAGTTATTTAAAAAAATACCGCCTCCTGCATTATTAAAACAATGATTATTGATTATTGTACCATTAGAGGCTTCTAACAATTTAATTCCTGCATTAAAAATTTGACCAAATGTACTTCCATCACCCGAATTAAAGATAGTACAATTTCTAATTATAAAATACTCAATTTTTGAGTTTTCAATAAAGATCCCGCTTCCTGAACCACCACAATCTATAACAAAATTCTCAATAACATAAGGATCAGAATAAATTCCAGAACCAGAGCATATCCCTTCAAGTCTTGCTTCAGACCAGTTGTTTTTTATGTGAATTTTTCCTGTAGTTAGGGAAATTTGTAATTCCTTCTCATCGTGAAAAAATCTATTATCTTTTACGCTATAAACACTATTCAATGTTAAGTTACTCATTTCTAAACTTAAAGAAACAATAACTATAAAAAGAACTCCTATAAATACTTGCACTCTTCTATTTTTCTTATTAATATTGACCAAAATTATTTTATCGCCTTTTTATTAATACTTTAATCTTTTAGCCTACTCTTCCTTCGAATTAATAATATTGAGCCCACAGATATCAAAGCAATAACTCCAATTCCAGTAGAGATAATTATTATTAGAAAGATAAATAGATTAGAACTTTTTTTATATATTGTTATTTCTTTAGATATAAGATTTCCAGCTTTATCTGTAGCATAAAATCTAAGTAAAACCATCCCTTCAGGGATTTCATTCCAAACTTCTTGATTAATGGTAGAATTATGAGTAAATGTATAATTATGACCGCCACCATCAAGGGTATACCACATTTTATATAGGTATTTATCTTTTATTGAAATGCTAAAACTTGGAGCAGTGAACCCAAATGTGTCATCCATTTTTGGCAAATAAACAATCATTTCAGGTGGATCATCATCCACAATAGGAAGATAATCCAATATTAATGGAGACCAAACTATGATATGTGGAAATTCGCCAATACCGTCTCTATCATCATCAAATCCAACATAAGCATCCCAATAATTACCAATTTGAGTGTTATTCCATTTATTATTTAAACTATCATCCTCAACATCTAACTCATTATCCATAAAAAAATTTTTATAAAATAAGTTGTAACTACTATAAGAATCAACATCCACTCCTATTAGACTGCCTTTGAAAATATTTCCAGAAATTATATTATAGGAACTGTAATAACCAAAGGATAAACCTTCGTTAGGATTGTCGATAAATTCATTATTAGTGAAATTATTATACAGACAAAAGCCGAACATTCTTATCCCCCTATATCCATTTGAATTAATACAATTGTTTACAAATGCATTATTATAACCTCCAGCAAGATAAATCCCATACATAACATTATTATTAATGCTATTCCCCAACACCATAGAATTATTAAAATCACGTAATTCCAGCCCCTCAGTATTAAAATCAATAAAATTGTTTTCAATAATAATTTTATTGCACGCTTCTGCATATAAACCCCATAAACGATTGCTAGATAGATTGTTGTATTTTACTTTAATATTATTGCAATCATATAAGGAAATTGAAACAGCCCCGTCAGACAAATCTAAATTTGATATTATAGAATTACTACAGTTTATCAAATGAATTTGTCCGGCGTTTGATAATTCATTAGCATTCAAATCTGTCCTATTAGCATAAAAATATAAATGTCCATCGTTCACTAAATTTGTAGTGTCAATAATATTGTAAGTATAAATCATTTCATCCCACGCATAAAACCCACATGAATACATTTTATTCCCTTTTATTATATTATCCCCTCCCATTTCTAATAAAATTCCATAATCTTGGTTTCTTCTCAGAACATTATTTGTAATTGTGTTATTGTCATTAAAATAAGATAAATAAATCCCATATTCATTCTGGCTTACATAATTTCCTGTTATAGTATTATTATCTGAATGTCTCGTATAAATACCATAATGTTCATTTTTGGTAATAATATTATTTAATACGGTGTTATTCATGCAATAAAACGTAAGGAACTCTTCATAAGTAAAATTTGGCTTATCTGTCCATCCATCTAAATAGATACCGTTATCATTATTAGAACAATTATTATTAAAAAGCGTTCCATTACATGACCTTAGCAATCGAATAGCATACCAACAGTTAAAAATTGTACAATTTTCAATTTTAAAATATTTCTTTTTGGAATTTACAATTAAGATTCCGACACCATCACCACCTCCATTTATTATTAAATCCTTAATAGCATATGGATCAGAATAGGTACCAGAACCTGAGCATATTCCAGCAGATTCAGCTGCAGACCAATTACTTATTGTAATTTTTCCAGACACCTTTGAACTTTTTAAAATTTTATAATTCAAAATAGTTCTATCGCCTTTTTTTTCGAAATTAAAATTAGGAATGAAATAATCGAGATTTAAAAAGCAGAATATTAGAAATGTTAAACCTAATAGTATGAATATTCTTTTATCTCTTAATTTGTTAAATAATTTCCCCATATTATTTTAAAATTCTTTTAGGTTTGTCTTTTGTTAATAATATTTTTTATTTTTTAAAGCTATAAGTCTTTCTATTTTTTTATAATGCGATAGTTTATTATAAGAAACACCAGCAAAAATACTAAAAGTAAATCGTAAGGAAACACATTTTCAAAATTGAAGTTATGTTTTCATTGCTTTTTCTAACTTATTCATGGCATTGGAAACATAATTAACAATTTCTTCTTTGGAATGAGGAGGTTTGAAGTAATGAAAATGAAAATGAATTTTCTTTTTAATGGTGAATATTGTTACCACAAGTGCATCAAATGTTCCTGAAACTCCACCATACAAATTTTCTATAACGAAGTTCTTTGATGCTAGAACAATATTAAATTTATCTAAAGATCCAAGATTTGTGACTCCAAAAGGTTGATTCTTACTTGCTAACTCGAGAAACATTGGCGTAAATTTCTCATAAGCCGTGCGTTTAACGGATCTTGAAAATAATTTAAAAATACTAAATACACTTTTATCTCGAAGACCTTTTGTTAATTTTTTATGATATTGTTGGGCATTCTTCCAAAATGACTTCTTATTTTTATATTTCTTCTTAATTACTAATCCTCCAGCAAAACATCCTATTGATCTTCCAACCTTATAAGCTAATCTATTTCTTAAATTAACAGGATTGTTAATAATTGGGAAATCTGATAAGAACATTGTACATATTGCACTGTGTACTGTAATTTTATGTTCTCTAGCTTTTTTAATTATCTTTTCAGATTGTTCATTTGTTAGTACCCAATCATGTGTTTCTAAATGCTTATTATTAAAATTATTAAATATCAATTCCTTTTGTTTGACTTTTTTCCTGCTAAGTTTATTCTTAAATCTGTAAATTCTTATAATTCTTTTTAGAAGCCAATTAGTCCTTTTAAACTTTCCAGTAGTTTTAGGAATCTTTTTTTGATATTTATAAGGTAGAACATTTTCTATAGATTTAACAATATCCAGAGGTTCATCTTTTCTTTTAGGATCAATAATAAAGCTAAGGATGTCCATAAAAATAAATACCATAGACATACCATCAGCTATAATGTGTTGCATGGTTATAATTAAATCAAATAAATCTTCTGAAAATAAGATTTTCACTCTTATTAAAGGGAGTGGGCAATTTTTTCCTGTTTCAAAAGGGGTGGTAAATTCCTCTTCAACAACTTTTTTATAAAGGTCATCGCTAGTTCTATTTTCGATTGTTAATGGAATTTCACCTATATTATCCCAAATAAAAAATGGCTCTTCATTCTTATTTACATCTAATTGAGCTTGTAATAATGGATGTTTCTCTTGTATTTTATTTAAAGCATTACGCATTTTTTGTTTTTGAAAATTTCCCCTGATAGAAATCGCCATAGAAACATTATATGGTTGACCTATAAGCCAATTTAAATATTCAACTTCATTCAATTTCCGTCTATCCATAAAGAGATTTAAATTTCTAAAGTTAAATATCTTTTCTATCTGTTTAGATTTTTTAAATTTAAAATATTAGACCAAATAATGAAAAAATTACTGATTTTAATCCAATTATTACCAGAAAACAAAAAATAATTATCTGAAATTTTTTAACAGGTATTTTAGGGGTAATCTTATGACCTAATTTAGTTCCTAGGAATATAATAGGGAAAGCAAACAAAAATACTAAAATTAACTCATATGGAAATATATCTCCTATAAAATAAAATGGGATTCTTGAAAGTGATAAGATGGTTCCAATAGCACCAAAATTTTCAATAAAACTTTCTCGATAATGCCCAGTTTTTTCCAATAATGCTACATTGACAGGTCCAGCTGCACTAATTAAACCAGTCAACAAACCATAAAAAAAACCACCAACAAAGATAAGAGGGGAAGTTGTATTCATTTCCTTTTTTAATTCGAGATTATTTGGATTTTTAAAATATAGAATAAGTTTTAAAGACGAGTAAGATAAAATAAAAATCCCGAGAATTAATTCTATCCACTCCACTCGGAAAATTATTATTAAATAAGTTCCGAGAATCGTAGCTGGTATTCCCATTGACAGGAATCGATAAAAATAGCCTTTGTCTAAGAATTTACGATATTTAATAAAATTAAGTAAAGCAGGAAAGGTTCCCCAAATATTTACCAATATCACAGCGTTTTTTATCCCAATTATTGGAGTTATTATAGGTATTAAGACTAAAGCATCACCAAATCCAATAATACCGTAAACCATGCTTGAGAAAAATATTGCTATTAATGAGAGATAAATAATCATATATGAATATTCAAAATGATCCTTACGTAAAAGCTTTTGGAATTAAATTTCCTTTACAAAGATGTATTAAAAATAAATATAAGAAAGGATTTAAGGTTTGTAACGGGCGTTTCCGTCCATTATTTTTCGATCTAAAATCATATCGTTAACCTGCATACCAGCAAGCAAGCATCCAAGCACTCCATGAACGAATTTAGGTTGAAATAAACCCTCTATAGGAGTCCTCATTTTTAATCTTGTTCTCCCAAAATTGTCGGTATAGGGGGCCATATCATAAATCGAACCTGTGGGTGAGCCAGATTTTCGGGCGTATGTGGCAGGTGTAGAAACATCTAATACTTTAATGTGTTTTCTCAAGTTTGGAATTAAATATTTCTCAACCTTATCTATAAAAAATTCTGCCCATCTAAGTTTTTCTTTTTTATATTCCTCAGTGTCTTTTTCGCGTAATTCCATCCAATTCCCTAAAGGTACTGGTACGATTCTAACAGTCAAATTTGGTTTTCCCCCAGTAGTCAGTGAAGGACAGATTACTCCTAAATGGAATCTATTATCATTAAATCCAATTTCACCTCTCTCATATTCAGTAAAAAGTTCATCAAATGTATTCCCGCCAGTTGTAATAACATTATATCCACAATCCATCCCTAACGCTTCAAGATCGAGTTCATCGTCTACTCCAATACTCAAGTTCATTGAAGAGCAAGACATCTTTACCGCTTCTACTTTTTTTGCATATTTTTTATCTTGTTCTCTAATTATATCTAATCCTACCATATTAAGCATTGCTACTTTAGGATCACATGTAGTAACTACATAATCAGAATAGATTTCTTTACCATCCTCTAGTTTTACTCCTTTTACCTTACCTTCTTCTATTAGTATTTTTTCTACTTTTGTGTTTAAAAGCAAATTTCCTCCTAAACTTTTAAATCTATCTTCAATTTTCTTAGGAAACTCAATAAATCCTTTGGTAGGACGAAAGGCACCGTCTAATAATGCATTCATTGCTGAGATTGGCACGATAGCTGAGACCTGTTCTGGAGGAAGAGCACTAAATTCTGCAAATACATTAAAAATTTCATTTACGTCCTGTTCTGTTATTTCGAATTTCTCAAAATATTCTTTGAATGTTTTCGAGGAATTTTTCACAATCTTAGGACATTTACGTAATGTTTTAACGATTTCAGCAGCAGTGGGTTCTACTTTCAAGTTGAAAAGCTCTAAAAACATATCACGGGAATAATCCAGAAAATTTCCTATTTGCTTTGCATTATTAGGGTATAAATCCATTAATTTTTTTTTAAAAGTTTCAACACCAGAAGGTAATTCTAGTACTTTCACTTCATCGGTTTTAGGATCTACTATGAAGATCCGCATATAATATCCTTTAAATTTCTTTAATTCAATCTCTATTCCAAGATAATCTAAAATCTCATTAATATTTGGAATTAACTGACATGTGTCAAACAAAAAACCTTCGCGTTCATAAGAAGTAACGTAACCTCCAGTTTTTGGTTCTTTTTCTATTATGAGAACAGGTTCCCTTTCAACATCATGATTTATTGCCCAAGTGAGACCTGTGCTTAAACCAGTTATTCCTCCACCAACAACAATTAAACCATATTTTTTTATTTCATTCATAAATTAAAGAAATGATCTTAAATTATTTAAAGATATAATTTAGATTTTGTTAGTTCAAATTTAAATCACTTTTATTTTATTCATGATATGATTTCCCAAGAAATCCTTCCTGTATTAAGAGTAAGTGGGACAAATTATGAAATAGGATTTCAAGTTGGACAACATTTTAAGGAACGAATAAAGAATGCATTAGATAATTTTCCAATATTTAAAGTTAATAAAAGTTGGGATGAAAAAAATCCCGAGAGATTAGAAAAAGTAAAACAGATTTCAGAAAAATTTTTTCCACAATATATGGAAGAACTTAGAGGGTATGCTGAAGGAGCGGGAATAAAATTTCATGACATATTTATCCACAATTATTCTCACATGCCAAGGGCTGATAATTGCTCAACAGGGATTTTTAAATTTAAAAATAAAACCTTGATTGCTCATAATGAAGATGCGTCTCCAAGTTTGGGCGAAAATGCATATTTTTTATTTGAAAAATTAAAAAATGGTCCCTCTTTTTTGGCATATTCTTATCCCGGAATCTTACCCGGAAGGGCATTTGGATTTAACTCTAACGGAATCTTTTTCTGTTGTAATGCTTTACCAGATCCTACTAAAAGCGTAGGATTATCTCGTATTTTTTTTGAAAGAAATATCTTTGAACAAAAAACTATTAAAAGTTCACTTTTAGCAGCCCAAAGATATACTCCACGCTCTGGTGGGGCCAGCTATAATATAGTTTCTTCAAAAAAAAATACCGCAGTAAATCTAGAGACCACCGGTAATGCATCTTATAGAACAGATATTGTAGATCGATTTTTTCACACGAATCACTATATTTCAGAAGGTTTTGGTCCAAAGAACTTTCCAATTCGAGAAGGCTCTCTTTCCAAAGAAAGACTTGAATGTGGTCAAAGATTACTTTATAATGTAAAAAAGAATACTGAAGGATTACTTCAAATTCTC